>JBDTJC010000452.1:0-6270 GCA_039936055.1 Polyangiaceae bacterium
CCGAACGCGCCAACTACAACTCCCTGCTCCGCTTCTACCAAGCCAGCATCAAGAAGCTCGGCTCCACGGATGCAGCAAGCTCCACACCGCATGTTTTGGAAGCGCTCCTCCGCCTACGCCAAGCCGCGAGCCACCCCGGCCTAGTCGACAAAGCGCGCTCGCACGAAGCCAGCTCCAAAGTAGAATTCCTGATCGAAAAGCTGCGCGGCCTCGCAGAGGAAGGCCACAAAGCCCTGGTATTTTCGCAATTCACGTCGCTGCTCGCGATCGTGCGCGAGCGCCTGACGGCAGAGGGCATCGGCTTCGCCTACCTAGACGGCAAGACCAAAGACCGCAACGCCTGCGTGGCCCAGTTCCAAACCGCCCCCGAGCAGTCGGTGTTCCTGATCAGCCTGAAGGCGGGTGGCGTCGGCCTGAACCTCACCGCCGCCGACTACGTGTTCATCCTCGACCCGTGGTGGAACCCCGCCGTCGAAGCGCAAGCCATCGACCGCGCCCACCGCATCGGCCAAACCCGCCACGTCATCGCCTACCGCCTGCTCGCCCGCAACACCGTCGAAGAGCGCGTCGCCCAACTCCAAGACCAAAAGCGCGAGCTCGTCGCCGCCATCATGGGCACCGAAGGCGCATTCGCCGGCCGCCTCACCCGCGGCGACATGGAATCCCTCCTCGGCTTAACCGACGCCTCGATTTGACCCGCATGGGGACAGCTGGGCGTCTGTGCTCGCTGATTCTCGGGGGACGCGCGAGGCGCGGGGCTTCCAACGCCCTCGGAACGACGCCTTTTCGGTTAAAAAAGCGGAAACAGAGCGAAATTCCAAAAGCTGCACGCTGGCCGCCGCGGGCGCCTTGTACTACAGCTCCTTTTGGAGGTTCCGAAAATGAGAGCGTTGCTTCGCGGATCGGTTGCAAGTTTGGTTGGTTCGATAGCGCTGTTGGTCGCGTCCACGGCGCTCGCGGAAGGCGAAGCCTGCTACGTCGACAAGGACTGTCCGGGCACCGCTTGCGGTGATGCCGTCTGCAACTGGACAAAAATGTCGCTGACGCCGAGCGGCATGAAGGTCTTCTACTGCAACCCTGCCGGCACTTCCGACCCAGGCGCGGACGGTTGGTGCACGACCAGCGCGGACTGCAAGTGCATGGGTGAGGGCGCGACGTGCGTCGGAACGTACTGCACCTTCACCAAGGCGGCCGCAGGCTCCGGCGGTGCCAGCTCCTCCGGCGGTGCCGCATCGACCGCCGCTGGCGCCGCATCGACCGCCGCTGGTGCCGCATCGACCGCAGCTGGCGCGCCATCGACCGCTGTCGGCCCGGCAGCGCCGGCGTCGAGCAGCGACAGCAGCAGCGGCTGCAGCATCAGTGTGCCGGGCAAGAGCACCAGCACCGCCGCGGCAGCGCTCGCCATGCTCGGCCTCGGCCTGGTGTTCGCGCGTCGTCGTCGCTGACCAAACTCGGCGCCGCGCCGTCCCTCGCACACCGCGTGCTGAGGAAATGCGCGAACGCGCCAGTTCAGTGGATGCACGGCTTCAGAGCCAGCGCGGCGCCGATCAACGGCTCTGCGCTGGCCGCTTGAGCTTACCGTGGTCAGTCAGCGGCTTGGGGGCGATACATACCCAGCGCGTCGTTAGCTAAGAATTGGATGCGCTGAGCAATGCCCGCGTCCTGGGTCGCGTCTTGAGCCAGCGCCAGCGTTTGCATGAGCGCCTGACGCGTGCGCCGCAGCTCGAACGCAAGCCAGCCCACGTCTTGTCCGACCTGCGACGAGTCGGCCGCGTAGTGCTTTTCGATCGCGCTGATGCGCCAATCAACCAATGTATTCTTGTCCGGCAGCGTGCCTGCCCCACCACAATCCGGACAAGTCGCCAAACCGAAGTCACCGCCCACCTCACCTTCGCCGTAGCAGGTCAGACATTCATTGGCTTTCGCTTGCGAGGCGGCGTTCATGGCTTCCAAGAAGCATAAGCCGGCACGCCAGCGGCGGCAAACACGCCGCGCGGGAACAATCTTGCTTGGCCCACTCGGGGCGCCGCTTCGACCGTTCAAGTGAATGAATCGCGGCATTTCATCGACGAGGTCGACCTCGTCGAAGTGCAGGACTTCAACGCACCAGACGAACCGCTACCGACGCAAGTCGCACGCGGTCGCACCATCACGCACGCCCTTGGAGGGCGCGGTGAGTTGCCTACCTTCAAGTAGCGCAGGCGAGGCTCGTTACTCACACGCGCCCACTCGTCGCGTGTGCGCCGCGGGCTAGCAATCGAGTTGAGCCGTGCAGACTCCGCACGGGAACTGCTAATCTCAAGCCGTGTGCGGCCGCTCGTAACGGAGGAACGCTGCCGTGACGCCGTACTCAATGCAAAAGCCAAACTCGAACGCAGGAACGACGAAGATGAGAATGATCGCGTCCGGTGTGGCTGTTGCGGCCTTCACCATCGGCTGCACGGGCGTGATTGGTGGGGCTTCCGGCCGGGAATCTGGCGCCAGCGCGGCGGGCGCAACGAGCCGAACAGATCCGAATACGGCCACGCCGCCGCAGACGGACGCGACAGGACACTACGCGCTCCGTCGACTGACGAATCAAGAATACACGAACACCGTTCAGGATCTGCTGTTCACGAAGCAGGCCCCTGGCGCGACGTTCCAAGAGAGCCTACCCGGTGCCTCGGGTTACACCAACGACTCGCAGACGCTCGATATCTCCTCAGCATTGGTGGCAAGCTACTACGCTGTTGCCACCGCGCTGGCGAAAGAGGTGATCGCGTCCAAAGGCACGGCGGGCGGTGCGTATGCGAAGCTCGTCACGTGCGATGCGACTCAGGCACCGTGCGCCCAGCAAACCGTGTCCACCTTGGCGAAGCGCGCACTTCGGCGCCCGGTAACAGCGACGGATTTGGATGCGAGCAGCGGCCTCATGGCAGTCTTCTCAGCCTCCGGTACGTTCGATCAGGGACTCTACGACGTGATCGCCTCGCTCTTGATGCACCCCGAGTTTTTGATGATTCCTGTGGTCGACGCGCAGTCGCTGAATCCTGCGGCCATTTTCAAGCTCGACGATTACGAGGTGGCGTCGCGCCTGAGTTACTTCTTGTGGCAATCCATGCCCGATGACACGCTCATCGCCAGCGCAGACAATGGCACGCTGCACGAGCCGGACGTACTTCGCACCCAAGTGACCCGTATGCTCTCGGACGCGCGGGCAACGAGCCTGAAGAATGTTCTCCGAGACGAGTACGCGGGCCTGCTGTCCTTGACGCGGACTGACTTCACGCAGCTGGGGCAGAGCAACGCGCTGCGTGACTCCATGGTCGGCGAGACCGACGCTTTTCTCGCAGACATCATCAGCAACGACCGCTCGGCGCTGACCCTACTCACCAGCACACAATCGTTCGTCAACAAAACGCTCGCCGATTGGTATGGCTTGTCGTTTCCGGCCGGGCAGGGCGCTGCCACGTTTGCGCCGTTGCCGAGCACCCGAACGGGCCTCGGCGCGCAGGCGTCGGTGCTGGTCAATACCGCCGGCGGCAGCCCAACCTTTACGAATCCGATCAAGCGCGGGCATTGGCTCGCCAGCAAGCTCTTGTGCATCAACCCTCCCCCGCCCCCACCCAACGTGCCGCCCTTGCCGCCCGCCTCACAGGCCAACCCGACGGTCCGCGAGCGGCTGGCCGCGCACTTGAGCGCCCCGGCGTGCACGGCCTGTCACGTGGCGATGGACGCGGTCGGACTCGGCGCCGAGAACTACGGCCCGTTCGGGCAGTGGCGCACCGCCTACGCCGATCAATCGCCGGTCGACGCGAGCGGAACGTTACCCAACGACGGCACCAGCAACGGCGCCGCTTTTACTGATTCCGCGAGCATGTACCAAGCGCTCGGCGCTTCGCAGACGGCCACGACCTGCGTGGCGCTGCAACTCATGAAGCTCGCCCTTTCGAGGGATCTGAGCGCTGTGACGGATCAGTCGGTAGCGAGCGTGCTTGCGCAGTCGGCAGTTACGCCCACGAGTCGTTTCTCAGACTTGATCGGGGGCGTCGCGACGACGCAGGAATTTCTGCAGCAGACGGGAGAGGCGCCATGAACTTCAAGATGACTCGCCGTCACCTTTTGGCCGCATCAGGCGGGTTTTTGGCCTTGCCACTGCTGGAGTCGCTGGGAGGCCGCGGGGCGCTCGCCGCTACGATGAAGGACCCGCGTCGCTTAGTGATGATCCACCTTCCGAACGGTACTGTCACTCGTGCGGACACGCCCACTTGGTTCGGCGCGCCGGACGGCCCGCTCACCGCGGACAACGCGCCGATCCCGCTGCAGCCATTCAGCGCAAACCTCGGGGACATCACGCTGCTCAAGGCCCTGACTCAGTCAGCTCGTGACCAGACGCTCAAGAACGGCGCAGGCGGACACGGCGGCTCGAAGCCGTGTTTCTTCACGGGGCAGGTGCCAGCCAACCTCAGCACCAACGCCTCGGGCATTTCGGGGGATTCCTTCGATGTCATGTACGCCAAGACGACACCGAACAAGCAGAACATCTATCTCGGCAATTCCGCCCAAGGCAGCGGGGACGGCGTTGCCTACGCGTATGAGCTTTCCCACAAGGATGGGCAGAAGGTCGTGCCACAGATCAATCCGGTCTCATTTTACAACACGTATTTCAAAGACCTGACAGGAAGTACCACCACTCCGCCTCTTTCGGACTATGCGCGCAATCCGAAGATACTTCAGATCCCAACCGCTGCGACGTCCAGTCTGCGCGCGCAGCTCGGCAAGGCCGATCGCGTGCGGCTCGATTCGTATCTCGCATCTCTCAGCGATCTCGAAAAGAGTCTAGGCGCGCAGCCGCCGGTGGCCGCCTGTACACCGCCGGGGATGCCCAGTGTCGCTGCTTCCACGACCAATCAGAACGGTCTGAGGGGCATGGCGTACTTCGCCCGGATGATGGCGTTCAATTCGCTGATCGCGACCGCTTTTCAGTGCGACCTGTTCCGCTCCGTGGCCATCTCGTTTGGCTCGGAGGGGAACTACACGACCTACGACGGCGTGTATCCCGCGGCACTCAACTACAACGGCGCCTCACTCACGATTCAGTACGATCACTCGGTTTCGCATCACAGTCCGATCTCCGGGGAGGCCGGGACTTACGGCTATGAGCCCAACATGACTCGCGACCGCATGCATTTGTATGTGGTCGTCGATCTGATCAACAAGCTCAAGGCCGTCACTGACCCGAGCGGAAGCGCCGTGCTTGATAACACCATCATCATGGCGGGCTTCAGCGTCGACGACGGCCAGCACGACAGCGGTCCCTCCTTGGGCACGCCGATGCTCGTTGCGGGCGGCAAGAACTTCATGACCCCAGGCCGCAGCTTCGACGCGAGCCCGTACGACCTGAACGATCTCTACTTCACGTTCGCGGGCTTACTGGGGATGGGGCTCACGAACTTCCACCCTATCCCCCAAACGCTGAAGCCTTACTCGAAGGCGACCGGCCGGATGTCGGGCTCCACGGTCGTGCCGCTGTGACGGCCTCAACGGTCTCGAGCGCGCCCGACCTTCAAAACGCGATCTCGCTGCCCGAATAGTGCAGGAATTTCCCAGTCTTATCCATGCCCAAGCCCAGGATCAGCGCGGCACAACCGAGGGCTGATTCTTCAGGTGCCAGGTGTGCGTTCGGCCCGCCCAGATCCGTTCGAACCCAACCCGGGTCGAGCGCGACCACGCACACGTGGTCCGTCTTCAAGTCGAAGCTCTCGGTCACGGTCAGCATGTTGAGCGCGGTCTTCGAGATGCCGTAGGCATAGAACACGCCGTTGTCCTTGCCGGCCATCGAGGCCACGCCGGAGCTCACGTTGACCAGGCGCGCGGGGTGCTCGGCGGTCGCGGCCGCACGCAAGAGCGGAGCAAACGCCCGCGCGGTGCGCAGCGGCCCGAGCACGTTGACCTCGAAGGCTTCACGACACTTGTTCAGATCCACCGTTTCGAGTCGCGCATCGTGCGGGGAAGGAGAGATGCCGGCCATGTTAACGAGCACGTCCAAGCGCGCACAGTGCTGTTGGACTTGCAGGGCGGCTGCGCGCACTGACTCGTCCGAAAGCACGTCCAGCGGCAGCACCAAGAGCCGCGCGCGTTGTTCGGCTGGCAGCTCCGAGAGCGCGCTGGCTTTCGCTGGGTCACGCACGCCCGCTACCACCTGGTGCCCCAGCTCCAGCAGGCGGCGAGCAAGCGCCAAGCCGATGCCACGGTTGGCACCGGTGATCAAAATAGTTTGCATGTTTTGCA
>JBDTJC010000453.1:0-23648 GCA_039936055.1 Polyangiaceae bacterium
ATGTTGCGCGGGTCAACCCCAACCCCAACCCCAACCCCAACCCCTTCCCGGGGCCGCGCTCGCGCGCTCCCTCTTCTACGGATCAAGAGTGCGATCGAGGCCCGCGCACTAGTTGCTGGATGTGAGAGGGTGTATCGTTATGGATTGGATGCCGGCGGAGAAATACTTATGAAGGGTTGGTCGGCTCAGCACATCGCACGGTGGATGCCGCAGAACCCTACGTGCGCCTGCGCGCTGCCGGTGCATTTTCCCGCGCGCCGTTTTGGTCAGCCCTCGCGCGCGATCGCGTTGGGCGGGCTGCGTCGAGCGCGCGCGTGAGGCCCGGCTATCGCGCGGCGTGTGCGGCTGCGCTCTGTGGCGCGTGTTTCGCCTCGGCGTGCTCGTCTGCGAGCTCCGCGGAGGGCGTATCGTCCGCGGCGGGCTCAGCTGGTGCAGGCGCGAGCTCGTTGCCCGGCGAGGCGAGCGGCGACAGCGCAGGCGGCGCCACGAGTAGCGGCGGATCGAGCGGCGCCTCGAGCGCTGCAGGAGCCGGGGTGGGAGGCGCTGCTGGGGACGTCGCGAGTGCGGGTCATGCCGGCGCGGCGAGCGGCGGACGCGGCGACGGTGGGAGCGCGGGCAGCGCTGCGGCTGTCGGCAATGCAGGGAGCTCAGGGAGCGCGGGCGGCGCGGGCGGCGCGGGCGGCGCGGGCCAAGCGCAGGTAGGCACACCGAAGAACCCTGTGTTACCGGGGCTGTACGCGGACCCGCAGATCGCTCAATTCAACGGCAAATTCTATCTCTATCCGACGACCGACGGCTTCGCCAATTGGCTGTCCACGACGTTCAAGGCGTTCTCCTCTACCGATCTGGTGACTTGGAAGGATGAGGGCGTGATCTTGGATCTGGGTCCGGGCGTGACCTGGGCCGACGATCGCGCTTGGGCTCCGGGCATCGCGTTCAAGAGCGGCACGTATTACTTCTATTTTGCGGCAGCGCAGCAGATTGGTGTTGCGAAGGCGACTTCGCCGACGGGACCGTTCAAGGACGCGCTCGGGCACGCGCTGGTCACGACGGGCGAATACGGTGGCCAATCGATCGACCCGTACGCGTTCACGGATGACGATGGCCGCGCGTACTTGTACTTCGGCAACGGTTCCAGCGCTCATGTGGCGGAGTTGAATGCGGACATGGTTTCCTTCAAGACGCAACCGCAAGCCATCAGCGTGCCCGGTTTCCGCGAGGGCAGTGTCGCCTTCAAACGCAACGGAACCTACTATTTCATGTGGTCAGAAAACGACACTCGAAGCGAGGATTACGACGTGGCGTACGCCACGGGCAGCTCACCGCTCGGTCCGTTCACGAAGCCCGCGGGCAACCCGATTCTGCAGAAGAACACGGCCCAAGGCATTCTTGGAACGGGCCATAACTCGGTACTGCAGCTCGCCAACGGCGATTGGTACATCGCCTATCACCGCTTCGCGATACCGAACGGTGATGGCACGCATCGCGAGGTGTGTCTGGATCGGCTCGTGTTCAACGCGGATGGCAGCATAGCCCCCGTGAAGCCGACGCCCTAGTCCCTAATCAAGCGCATCATCGGTATTCAGCAAAGGTCGCCGGTCACCGCGCCGTACCAACCCAGCGACCCCATCCAAACGGCGACCTGCACGGGTGGCGGCGATAAGGTCGCCAACGCGGGCCTCACGAAAGGCGGCGCGAGTATGCCCACGCAATTCGGCCAGGCTCCGAGCGTTGCGGCGTGCCAGCCGGAAGCGTTCTACATCCAGAACAACCACATCTACTTGTGCCCAGACACGTGCACCACCGTCAAAGCAGACGGCGGCGCCAAAGTAGACGTGCTGTTCACCTGCGCCAGCACGATCATCGTCCCGAAGTAACGCCGGCACTCACTCGAAATGCAAAAGTCGACGTTTGAATGCAAACGTCGACTTCCGGGATGGGCCCTGGGCCCTCGTTATCACCAGAGGCGGGGGACCCGCAGCTGTACGCGCGTCATGTTCCCCGTGGGGGGAGTTCAGCGGGCGTGGGGGGGGAATCCCCCGACGACGAGGCTGCCCCGTCGCAATTCGGCGTATCACGGCCGGTGCTCGCGCTTCAGTTCCCCGCGATGCGCTTGACCAAACTCACGTGCGGGCTGTTCGGGTGCGCCGCCAAAAAGCTTCGCGCCAAGGCGGCGGCCTGCGTGTGGTTGCCCTGCATGTCGATGGTCTCGATGCGCAGCACCGCGGCTTCTTGTCCGAAGGAACCGCGCGGGAATTTGCTGCTGTACGTCGCGAGTGCCTGCGTTGCTGTTCCCGCGTTGCCCGCCGCAAGGGCCGTGCGCGCAGCGTCAATCAAACGCAATTGTTCGCTCAGATCGTCGCTGGTGCTGGCGCTGTGCGCGTTGGCGCTGGGCGTAAGCTTGGTGACGCTCCTCGGCGCGTTCGTCGCTGGCGCATCACCCGATACTTCTGGTGCGGGCAGGGGCGAAGCGACAGGCTCGGGGGTACTTGGCGCGTTCAGCACCGCCGCGGGCACCGTCACGAGCGGCGCGTTCGCCACGAGCGGCGTCGGCGTCGCGCGATGACGCTGAGTTACCGCGAACAGCAACGCCACTACGAACGCCGAACCAGCGATGGCCAAGCCGATAGCGCCTTTGCCGAGCGTCAAACCGCGACCGGTCGGCGGCGGCGGCACCATCGACACCGCGGCCAAGCCGAGCGCCTGGCGCACACGCATGCGCTGTTCAACCGAGGGGGATTCGTTTGCTGCCGCGTCCAAGAGCAGCCGTTCGAGCGGCGTCGCTTGGTGCGCGACCAATTTAAGATCGCTCATGATGTTTTCGTTCCAGGTTGGAGCTTGGCTTCGACCGCAGCGACCGCGGTCCGAAATGCTTCACGTGCACGGCGCAGCCGCGAGGCGGCAGTGCCGACAGGAATTTCTACGAGCGCCGCGACCTCTGGCATGGTCATGCCTTCGAGTTCGGACAAGATGAATACGGTGCGCAAATTCAGCGCCATGCCTGCCAGAATACGACCCATTAAATCGATCGCGCGGTGATGGTCGGCTAGATCTTCCGGGCGCCCGGCTTCGGAACTTCGGAAATCCATATCTTCTTCCAGCACCCAGCGTCGGTCCGTGCGGGATTGCGAGCGCGCGACGCGCAGCGCCGTGCCGAACAAGAACGAACGCTCGCTGCCCAGCTTGATGTCCGCGAGGCGCTCGGCTGCCACCAAGAATACGTGTTGCGCGGCGTCGTCCGCGCTGCCCGGACTCAGGCCGAGTCGGCGCACCAGGCGCCAGATGAAATCATGGTGCTCGTTGAACATGCGCTCGAGTCGCGCCTTGGATGCCTCGGCGCGAATCGGCTCAGCCGGAATCGGCGGCACGAGCTGGAGGATACTATCCATTGTCCTGGCGAGGTAATGCCGGCCGCGGACTTTTCGATCACTGCAAGAAGACGCGTAGGCCGAGTCCCGTGGAGACGTACAGCGTGGGCGTCTTCCAAAAGGTGCTGCCTTCGAACACAAAATGGTCCTGAAGGAGCGGCGCGCCGACGCCAGTATCTGCAACGATTTCCATAGCTTTCCCGAGCCTGACGAAGGCCACCGCCGAGCCACCCCAGGCCCAATACTGACTAGTGAGTGCTTGTGGTTTCGTCGTCTTGCTACTCCACGAACGGAGCGCGCCAGCGCTTACCCACGCACACGGACGCACTTCCAGGAGCGCGCCACGGATGCGCCAGGGACAGACGGAGAGCGTGCCCACCGTGAGCGCGAAGTTCGCTTCACCGCTGCCCTCAGCGATACCGCGCCGTTCCAGGTGCGTGAAAGCGGCCCGCAGCAGCGGCGAAAAGCGCTGCGCAGGCCGAAAATCGAGGTCGACGTACGCTTCGCCGCCCAGCGCCGCCTGCGGAAACAGGTGCAAGTACGCCTCGAACTGCGCGCCGAGGTTAGTTGCGATTCCTTTCGAGCGCGCTCGCTTCGGCGCTGCCGGCGGCGGCTCCGCGCGCGGAGCGGGCTGCGTCTGCGGCTTCGGTGGCGTTGGAGCTGGCGGCGGGGGGGAGGCCGCGGGGGGGGCCGGCTGCGGGGATTCGAGCAAGGCCTGCGGATCGAGCGATACGGTCGCGACCAGGGCCAGGCCTTCGACGGCTTCGGCGCAACTGGTGAAGCGCAGACTGCGCTGACGCAGGCTACCGTCCGCTTCGACGAGCCGCAGCTCCCCCACGACGGCCGCGCCGTTTTGACGCAGGGAGATAGACAGTGCGCGATCGTGCGAGCCCTCGTCCACGAAGCGAATACGCGCGGAGCGGCGCTGCACGCTGTGCTGAAAATCCGCCACGGTGGGGCAATCAGCGGGGGCTTGATACTCCAGCAGAGTGGGGCCGAGCGCATCGGCGTGGGCGCGGGCACTCGCTAGCAGGGCACAGCACGCGAAGGCGCAGGTGCCGAAGCCGCGGCTGATGCAGCCAACCATCCCGTGCGACAATGGGCTGATTAGAGCATGTTCGCGCGCGTCAGGGCAGCGTGGAAGCGGCGCTTTCTAACGCGCGATTGGCGAGCGTCCGATATTTGCCGTTCGGAAACCGGGCCAGGTAGCGACGCGCGTAGCCCGCGGCGCGCGGGTCATGCTGGGCGGACGCGGCCTCAATGGACAGCGCCAGTGCATGTTCAGACAGCACGCCGTGCGGGTGAGCCTTCATGTACTCATTCAGCAACGCCTGCGCGCGCGAGGGGTCACGACCGGTGCGCAGGGCTTGAATGGCCTCCACTACGCGCGTCGCGTCTTCGGCGGATTCTGGTCGCGCGTGCGCGAGCGCTTTGAAGGTGGGGCGCGCGCTGGCCTCGGGTTCTGGCTCAGCTGGCGCTGTTGCGCTCGCGTCCGGTGCGGCGACGCTCAACGGCTGCGGCGCCGTGGCCGGCGGGGTGGCTGCGCTGTGGACCAACGCCGCCCGCGCCGCGCTACCCACCCCCAAAAATACCAAACCATGCGCCACATAGCGGTGACCGAGCTCCGCCATGGCGGTGCCGCTCATCAGCACGAACGCGACCACCGCCGGCTTCAGCCAGAAGCGCCGGAGTGCGCGCTGCTGCGAGCGCTCCAAGCCCACGAGCACGCGCCGCTTGCGAAACGGATCCAGCACGAATGGTGGGGCGGAGCGGAACAAATCCGCGAGCTGACGGTCCGCCGTGTCCAACTCCGCTTCCTCCACAAGGCGCTTCACTTGGCCCTCTTTTGGGCTTGGTTCTCGAGCTTCCCGAGCGAAGTTTTTAGTTTTTTGCGCGCCTTGTAGATGCGCGCCCACACGGTGTTCAGCGGCACGCCTTGAATTTCGGCGATGCGATCCCCGCTGTAGCCGTCGACTTCGAACAGCACGAGGGCGGCGCGTTCCGTATCGTTCAAACGCTCCAGCAAGGCTTGGAGCGTGGCGCGCTTCTCGCTTGTTTCGAGCGATTCCGAAGGGGAGGCGCCCGTGCTGGTCAGGCTTTCCGGTAGGGGCGCCCGGCCGAAGAGGGTGTGCTTTACCCACAGTAGGCGCCGAAAGTCACGCACTCGGTGACGCGCGATTTGATACAGCCAGCCCGCCAAGTTCTGGCCGTCGAAGTCCGGGAGGCGGCGGTGCACGACCAGAAACACGTCTTGCACAAGGTCCTCCCGTTCGGCCTCTGGGCCACCCATCGCGCGGATCCAGCGCGAGACATCATTGAACCAGCGCTCGTAGACGGCGCGGAACTCCAGCGGCGGAGGCGGCTGCGGGTCAGTGAGCCGTTTTTCCGGCACTTCTGCGCTTCCCGTGTTTTCCGCGGGCCGTGGCTCGGCGCTGGCACGTGGCATCAATGGTTCAATGGGCTCTTTCACGAGAACCTTTTCGGAAAAGGAAAGAGCCCACACCAAACGGATGTTCGACTCCGCTCAATGCCCTCAGAGTATTCTGTCTGAGTTCGCCACGCCATGTCTGTCCGACCGCGTTCTAGGATTCTGTGTTCGGTTGTCTCGCTGTGGACCGTTCACGCGACGAGGGCCCGTGCGCAAACCCCCGACGTGGCGCCCGTTGAAGCCGAGTTCACGTCCGGCACTTCGACCTGTCCCGATCCGCGTGAAGTGCAGCGTGAGGTGTGGTCGCTGATCCCGCCTGAACGGCATGAGTTGTTGCGAAACGGCGTCTCGGTCGAACTCGAGGATCTGGGCGACAGCTATCGAGTGACGGTTTCGAAAGCCGGCGCCACGGTGCGGAAGAGCTACGCCGATCCCGCGCGGGATTGCATTGGTCGAGCGCACTTCGCTGCGGTGCTTGCGGTGCTGACGGTGATGCCGCCGGAGTTAGATCTCGAGCCCGCAAAGCCAACGCTTCCCGCGCCGAGCCCGCGTCCGCCGCCACCGCCGCCACCGCCACCTGCACCACCTGCACCACCTGCACCACCTGCACCACCGCCGTTGCCGCCGCTTGCGCGCGTCGAGCTGGGCGGCTTCTACGCGGGCGCGCCACCGATCCTGAAAGCGCCAGAGCTGCGCTCGTTCGGCGCTGAGTTACGCGTCGCGCTCGGGCGGGGCGCGTGGGCGGGCACGCTGTCGGTGGCATACGAATCCCGCTCGCATTTCGAACTCGGCGCGGTGCGCGGTGATGTGCAAGCTTTGCCCGCGAGCGTCGGTGTGCGCTTCCGATCGGGGACCGGACCGTGGCTCGTCGAAACGGATTTGGGCGTGCTCGCCGTTCTGCAAAGCGTGCGCGCTACGAATCTGCTGTTGTCCAAGGAGCAGCGTTCGCTGGAGCTGGGCGCGCGTCTGGGCGTATCCGCGCAGCGCGCGTTTTCGCCCAGGTTCGCGCCGTTTATCGGCGCTTTCGCGTGGTTCGTTCCGAGCCCGCAGGACTTGTCGGCGGTGCCGCAAGGTGTGCTCGGGAATCTGCCTTACCTGTGGGTCGGCGGCACGGTTGGAGCCTCGCTCGGCCTATGATGTTCATGCGCGTGAGCGGGATGATTCGCGTCGTGGCGCTGAGCGCGCTGCTCGGCACGTGCGCGTGCGGGCCGAAGTTGAATCTGGGCAGTGACGTGATTTGGGCGACCGATCATGAATCGGGTGAATTGAACGACTGGTACGCTGCGCCGGGCGGAGGGCTCTCACCCGACACCTCGAATAGCACCACGTTGATCGTGGCGGGCCCCGCGCACAGCGGCAAATTCTCCCTGGAGATGACTGATTTTGCCGCAAGCGACACCGACGGTCCGGGCATCTATCGCGAACTCATTGCGCCGCCCGAAGCGTACTACAGCGCTTGGTACTACCTGCCGCGCCAGTATCAGACGAACTCGCAGTGGACCATCCAGCAGTTCGGCTCGCGCTCCGATGCGGACCCCACCGTGGTGAGTCACGGGCATGATCTCAACTTGCGCACGCTGCCCGGCGGCCAAGTCGTGCTGTACGTGTTCAGTCACGATCCGGCCTATCTCCAGGCGCCACTTGCTGACCCGCCTGCATTTGTGCCGGTCGAGACGTGGTTTCAGATCGAAACGCTGTATCGTGCTCGAACCGACGAGACGGGCCTGTTGCTGGTATGGCTCGATGACCGCCTGGTTTATGACCTGGAAAACCGACGCACGACCGGTTCGGACGACGTGCTGTGGACGCTGTGCAACATCGCCGAAGACGTACAGCCCGCGCCACCGGTGTTGGATGTAGACGACGCTGTGATCAGCCGCGTGCGGGTGACGCGCGGAGGACAGCCATTTGCCAGTCAGCGCTGAACGTCAGTGCGGAGTGTCTGAGGCGCTGGGCGAAACCCGCGCGGGCATGCGCTCGTCGACGCCGTCGCCCAATTGGCCGTCATTGGCGAACGACGAATGGTCGTACACGGTGCTGCCGCCGCTCTCGTCGAAAGGTAACTCGAGCACCAGGCCCGAATCAGGCCGCGCGTAGTTGCCAGCGGCCTCCGCAGCTAGCTCATTCGGCGTCCGCGCGACCTCGTACACGCGCACGTCATCTAGGCTGGCGTGCAGCAGATCAATCTTGCCGTCCAGGGTGCCGAGCCAGCAGGAGGTGGGGGTGCGCTTGTCGGGAAGGTCTGTGGAATTGCCGGCGGGCGCGCCGTCGACGTACAGCCGGTTCGTGGCGCCATCGAAGGTGTACGCGGCAAAATGCCAGCCCCCCGTCGTAACGGGCTTCGTTGCCGCTACTAGCGTGCGTTCGCCGTACACGCGAATGGCGCTCAACATGCCGTCATTCACCGCTAACTCAAGCCCACTGTCCAAATCCTTCCGCACAGTCACGAGGGCTTGTTGACCCCCGATGCTATCCAGCTCGAACCACGCACTGATGGTCTGCGGGCTGAGCCCATCCGGGAACTGCGCAGTCGCGGTGGTCGCGTAGTCGTTCACGCCGTCGAACGAAAGCCAGCGATTCTCGCCGGAATCATCGACGTGGCGGCTGAGCGAGGTGGGCCCGCCGCCACTCACTGGCTCCGTGCACGCGCCGAGTGCGATGCAGGCTAGCGCCAAGGGAAGATGCCGCATGCGGCGACAGCATAGAGGTTCCTGCGGCGCTAAGCATCCGCGAATCTTCTGGGCAGACTGAGGCCGAGGTAGTGCTTCGCGTTTCGAAAGCACAAATCTTTCACCAAATCCCCCAGTAGCTGGCGGTCGTTCGGGATCAGGCCGCGGCGCACGTTGTGGCCGAGCAGGTTGCACAAGACGCGCCGAACGTACTCGTGCCGCGAGTAGGACAAGAAACTACGCGAGTCCGTAAGCATGCCGACGAAGCGCGACAACAGGCTCAAGTTGGATAGCGCGTTGAGCTGGCGCTCCATGCCGTCCAGCTGGTCCAGGAACCACAGCCGCTGCCAAATTGCATTTTTCCGGGCACAGAGCCGTCTTGGAGGCTGCCAATCAGTGTCGCGAGCACTTCATTGTCGCGCGGGTTGGAGCCAGCGGTGCGATGTCCACGAGCAGCGCGGCGGAGGTCTCGTAGCTCGCGAGCTTGGCGCGCGCCGTAGAGCACGCACCGTCGCTGGCCATGCCCGTGGTTTCTGCCAAAAATAGCAGGTATTCAGCGACATTTTTGGCGTAAGCCAAGCGCCCCGCTTCGCTCACCGCGTAGAAGCGAGCCCGCTGTCGGTCACCCTCAGCCGTGTGATCTCCGAGGGCCGATTTCTGCGCGCGACCCTGAGTCGCGAGTACGTAAAGAAAATTGTACTCGAACCAGAACATGTGCTCGGGGTTCGGGTGCAGCGAGTCGAGCGCGGAGCAACTCTCGGAGTCCGCGAAGACGTGAGCCGCGTTCGCGTCGCCGCGTAGCACCCAGGCGTGGTCACCGTCAGCGTCTTCGAGCAGCGAGAAGCTGCCGAGGGCGGTTTGGACTTCACTCAAGGGGTGGCGCGTGAGCCCCTGGCCGCTATCCAAGCGCGTCCGCAGGCGCGGCCAATTGAGCCAAAAATCCTGGGGAATACAGGGGTTCGTGGCGATGCTGAGCGCGTTCTCGAGCAAAAAAGTATTGATCTTGGTCATTGTGAAACTAGCTCCTGAGTGACCGCGTGAGCGCGCCAAAGCGGATTGCTAGAGCAGCACATCGGGAGTCCACCCGGCGAGCACCTGCGAGGGGTCGCGCAGCGTAGCGGCTTGACTCTCGGTCACTTGCTTGGACGCCGGGTCACGCCGGCTCGTATCCACCGCTTTGCCATTTAGGTCCGTGCTCAGGTATTCCCAGAAGCGCAGCCCGCTGAGGTCCAACGTGGCGGTGCTGGCGCCGGTCGAGTTCGTGATCAGCCAGCCCGCGGGGGCGATCAGGGAGGTCGCGAACTTGCAGTTCACGTACGCGACGTTGCTGATTGGAAAGCGATCGCCTTCGATGCGCCCGAGCACCGTGCCGTTGGCGTGACCGTCGGTCGTGAACGTGGAGTCCACGAACACATAGCCGTAGCCGAGCCCGTTCCGGGACTGCACCACGTAGCCAGCCGTGCCCACCGTCTTGATCTCGGAATTGACGAAATAGGCTGCGCCTGTGCCCCAAATTAAGTCGACGTTGCCCTCCACGTAGCTGTTCGAGACATACGCTCGGCCGCTGAGCAGCAACGTGTCTTGCAAGCTGATGAAGTCCGAATCGATGAGCCGGGCTTGGTCTCCCGGCTCGATGCGCACCGCTTCCGCTTGCGAACCGCCCTGCGGTGTCGTGTTGTGCACGGTCAGGTTGGCGAGCGTGAGTTGATTGCTGCTCTCGGCCTCGATCAACGCGCGAAAGCCGGTGCCCAGCTTCTGTTGTAGGGTGTCGTTGTTCGGGTAGGCGATGATTGTCTTTTTGCGGTCTTCGCCCTTGAGCGTCACCTTGCTCTTGCCGGGGATGTACACGATTTCGTGATAGGTGCCGTTCTTGATCGTGACGGTGACGGGCGTGGCGTTGGCGGCGGGAATGAAGTCGACGGCGCCCTGCACCGTGCAGAAGTCCCCACCGCCTTCACGGGACACGGTGAGGGCGTTGGCCGCGGCGGGCGCGGGTGCCACGGTGTGAAACTGCCAGTCGGTACCGCTGATTGCGGGGACGGGAGCCTTCGCGGCGTCCACGAACACGCCCGCGCCGACGGTCACGAAATACGTGTCGCCGGCCGCGAGCGCCTTCGTCTTCAGGTACATCACGACGTCATTTCCTTCAAAGAAAATGGGCCTTACTTTGTAGAAGACGCGCGCCGCGATGGTGTCGCGAAAGCTCGTGGCCGCGATGTCTATGCTGTCGACCGCGGTGTTGGGTGCGGACAGCTTGAAGACTTGGATCTTCCCGGCGTTGCCCAGTGTGACCGGTCCGGGGAACGTCAAGCGAAGCGGCGCGTCCGCGCACACCGAGGCATTGGGCGCCGGGAAACGGTTCGTGGACGTCATGGTGGACGGCGTACCGCCGACACCCGCTGCAGCGCCTGCAGCGCCTGCAGCGCCTGCAGCGCCGCCCGCGGTGCCTCCGGTGCTCGTCGCCGTGCCGCCGCTGCCCGCGACGGTCACGCTGCTGCCATTCCCGCCATTCCCGCCGTTCCCGCCATCGCCCGCGCCGCCGGTCCCTGCACTGCTGGGTGCGGTTCCACCGGTGCCGCCGCTCACGGTTGCGCTACCGCTCGCGCCAGCGGCGCCCATGTTTGCTTTGGGGCTGTCGGTGTTGCTGCCGCACGAGAGCGTGAGGGCCGCGACCAGGAAGGCGCGAGCTACCCGGGTATGAGAATCGGTCATGACTTGGCTCCAAAAGGCGTTGGACAGAGGAGAGACGTCGATTGTTCGCTCGAAGTCAGCGGGAAATTCCGCCCGCTCACTTGGGCGGCGGAGGCATGGGCATGGCGTCCTCCTTCTGCACGCAGGACGTCAGATCGAAGAGCATGAACTCAAGCGCCTTCTCTTGCGGCGATAGATCCGTGCTCACGCAGCCGGTAGGGAAGGGCGCGGTCTCGCGCGAAAAGTCAGCGGACACGCCTTGTGTGCTCACGTGCAGATCCGTAAATACCACGCGTCCACACGCGGTGGGAGCAGGCGTGTTGTCTTGCGCTGCGACCGGAGTACCAATCGTGAAATAGAAGAAGCCGACCGGGCCGGGCGGGTCCGAGTAAATCCAACTCTGGGCGCGGTTTGGATCCAAGCTGGTGGAGGAAGTTTTGGCGCCGTAGATGTCCAGCGCGCCGCGCGTGGCGGAAGCATGCACACTCAACAGCCAGTCCGCGAAGGCTTCACCTTTGGGGAAATTCGTGGTGTTGATTTTCGTGGCTAGCGGGCTCGGTACATCGGGACTCGAGCTGAAAGTGGCCGCTTTTTCGATCGGTGCGTTGGCGTGATTGAGCCAATTGTAGTGGTCGTGATCCAAGAACACGCGCCCGCCGCTATCCTCATAAACGTTCAATTTCGCGATGTTCGTCGCGGTTTGGATGGTGTCGCACTTGTGCCCTTCGCACGAGAAGATCACGGCGTCGTAGTCGCTCAGCTTGTTCGAATCAAACAGCGCATTGGTGGAGGGGAAGCTACCGCCACCCAAACCGTCAGAGAATTGGTTGGTGGGGAACTCCGTGCCATCGGAGTCAATGCAGCCAACGAATAGGTTCACGCGGCCAGCGCCTGCGTCTGTCGTGAACTCTGAATCATCAATTCCGATCTTGCGTAGCAGGCACTCGAGCGCGTCTGAATGACCCGTGGATAGCGCAATCTTCGGGATATCCCCCTCCGCTTGCGTGCGCGGCAGGCGCGTCAGGTCCTTGTTCGTGAGCGGGTTGTCCTGGCACGGTTGAATGCTCGGAATCGTGGTCAAACGCCGCCATTTGCCGACTTGCACGACGAGCTTCACGTTCTTGCCGTAGGGCACGTCAGTCAGCACGAAGTGACCGTCCGCGTCACTCAATGCCACGGCTTGCGCAGGCACCGGGTCAGTGCAGCGCTCGCACTGCACGGTGTGCATGAAGGGCGGCAACGTCGCGCTCGTGGGCGCGTACACGACCGCGTTGTACAATGGCACCTTCCCGGCCGGGTCGTACACGAAGCCGCTCACGCTGGTGGTCACGCCCGCGCTGCACGCCGCAACGGTCTGGCCGCCATCCACGTTGAGGCCGCCGCCTGCACCGGTCATGCCGCTGGCTCCCGCGCTCGTTCCAGTCGTCCCAGTTGTTCCAGCTGAGCTCAGCGCTGGTTGTTCACCGCCCAAGTTCACGGTTGTACCCTTACCGCTGCAAGCCGCGGCCCCGGCAACGCTCACACACGCCAGAGCGAAGGGGGCGACGAGACGAGATTTCAGGTGCGGGACCAAGATGATGCTCCGACGGTGCGCGTGACCCCTCAGTTTGGCGTGTTTTCTCGGTCAGGTCGAGCAGGGGCGTGGTTCCGGCTTCAGGCGAGCGCCGTCCGGGCTAGCGAATCGTTTTGCCCTCGCAGCCGAGCTTGAACGTGACGTTGTTGGCGCTGGCTGTCGCGTCCGCGCTCTTGATCTGGTCACACCAACTGCCGAAGACTTGTACCTGGGTGTCGTCGCTGTTGGCGTAGTCCCAACCGGCGGTGTGCGTGGGATCTCGTGGGGCCATCGCGCCATTGACCACGACGGCGATGTTGTCTGGGGCTGGAGGTGTCTTGGTCAAGTCGAACACGCAGTTGGAGACTTGGCCCGTAATGGTTTGCAAGGACGCAACGAGCTCGTCTTTGGTGCTGGCCAAGTAGAACTTGGTGGCCATTGGGTCGCTGTCGGAGCGCGCCATTTGCCCGGCTGTTGCCATGTCGTTCAACGCTTGCGTGGCAGTGGCTTTGGTCGTTGCGACACCGACCAGCACGGTCTTGAAGCCCGCAGCGGCCGCGGCGGTCACCGCTTGCACGGCCTGCGTGCGCGCGCCGGCGCTGTCCTGCGAGGTTCCGTTGCACGACGGCTCACCGTCCGTTGCGAGCAGGATGAACTTCGGGTTGGTGTCGGTCAGCGTCTTCAGATAGGTCACGGCGGCGTCGATCGCGTCGCCGGTCGGCGTGCCGTTGCCTTGGGGGGTGGTCGCCGTCACCGCGTCAGTTATCGCCTGCGCGTTCGCGGCGGCGATTTGCACCGGCACCGCGCTCGTCACCGAGCCGGGCGCGCACGCGCTCCCTTCGCCCTCGGGAAACACCTTCAGGCCCCAGGACACGCTCGAGTCCGTCGCCGTGACGACCTGATTCACGCCAGGCACCACCAAATCCCACTTCGAAGCACCGGTGTTCCCCGTCGGCGGGTCTTTCATGGACCCGGAACGGTCCAGCACGATCAAGATTTCGGCGGGTTTGCGCTGCAAATCGAAGTCTTGCTGGTCGCATAGGCCGTTCATCACACCTTCGTTGCCCGCCACGCCCGCGTCCATCACGTTGAGCGTTGGTGAGCCGCTGTCGCCGCTGGGCGGTCCGACGACCGCGCCGTGGCGCCCGCCGGTCGTCTGGCCAGCGTCGTCTTGAGCACCGGCTCGGGAGCTGCCGGTGCCCGGACTCGACGAACACGCGGCAAGCGTCAACAGAGCGAGCGTCGATAGGAGCGCTTGGTGGATGGTCATGGCTGACCGAGTAATGCGCGCCGCAGCCATTTTCGATCAGTCGGTGATCGTTTTTGGCTGCCGCCGCATTTCAGCGCCATGAGATTGGAGATCGCCGCAGTCGAAGTGGAGTCGAGTTCCCAGGCCAGCGTGGGCCGCTACCGCTGGGCCGTGTGCGCGTTGCTGTTTTTCGCCACGACGATCAACTACGTGGATCGGCCAATCCTGTCGTTGCTGAAGCCGATTTTGGACGGCGAATTCCACTGGACCAATGCGCAATTTGGCCAGGTAAACGCGGCATTTCAGGCGGCGTATGCGCTCGGGTTACTCGGCTTTGGCGCGTTTGGATGGCGGCTTCACCGCCGCCTCCGGAGTCTGACCGTGAATCTCGGCTACCGCGACTACCGCAGCATCGATCCGCGCGCCTGGGAAGGTCGCGAAGACGAAGGGCTGCTGCTCGTGCCGAAAGCTGGCGAAACGCTGTTTCGGCTGAAGAATGACCCATTTCAGGCGCCCGCCGCCGACCGCGCGCGTGGCCCCGACGGGCGGGTGCTGCTAGCTTAGGGCGATGCTGCCGTTGCTCGTGGCCGTCCTGCTCCAAACGCGCTTCGCCGCGCCGGACGCAGGGCTTGCCACGGCGGCCCTGGCAAGCCCGCGCCCGCGTGAATGCCGCGCCGCCGCCAACGGTGAAGGCGGCTTGTGGTCGCGCCTACGCGGTGCGGACGCGCAACGCTACTGCGAACTCCTGGCGCGTGGCTATGCGCGCCTCCAGGAAACACCGCGTGAAGCGCTGAGCGCGGCGCAGGCTGCACAATCGGTTGCAGGTGCGCTGCCTGCGGTGCACGTGCTTAGCGGTCGGGCCCTGATGCGCTTGGGCCAAAGCGGGAACGCGTTCGAAGAGTTCGCGAAGGCGGAGGCGCAAGATACACAAGCGTTCGTCGATCCGAAGGCGTTACATGATTACGCGCAAGCGGCCTCGCTCAGCGGTAATTCCGCCGCTGCACTCCGTCTTTATCGCCTCCTGGTGTCGCGTGTGTCATTGCTGAATGACGCGCGTGAAGTGGCGTTCGTGCACATCGAGGCTGCCGCTCACGTGCTTGCTTCGCTGCCCGCCGGCCCCGCGGGCGCGGACGAAGCGCTCGGTTACCTCGCGCAAGCGCGCCGCGAGGCGCTCGGGTTGTCGGTTTGGGTGGACGGCCTGCGTCTGGTCGCGCTGCAACGCCGCGGTCCCGCGGAGGCGAACATAGCGCGGGCAGCCGCGCCCAGTCTCGCGGCGCAAGGCGCCGCTTTGTCCGAGCCGTCGTCCGCCTCCGCAAGCAAAGTGCCGCTCATGCCGCCCGGCATGCTCGAAGCGCTGCGTGCGGCATTCACGGCGCCTGCGCCGCGGCAGGCAAAAGCGCGGTGAAGTTCGCGGCGGTAGCGCTGGCAACGTTGGCCGCGTTGGCAGTGGCGCTAGCAGCGCGCCCGGCCGCGGCTGATCCAAGTCTCTGGCAGCGCGCTCGCGATCCACGGCTCGCCGAACAACAGTTGGTGCTGAACCGCATCGAGCGCGTGCTCGGTTCGATCGGCCTGTCCGAGTTCGACCCGGAGCTGTCTGCCGCCGCGATCGCGATGTCCATGCTCACGCAGACCTTGCCTAGTTGCACGCGTAACGTCGAGGTTCAGGCGAACTACACGCCTCAGCAAGCGCGCTTCGACTACCTGATTGCCGGTGCGCTGGTGGACTCTCACGCCGACCGCGAGTCCGACGCACGCTGCATCTTGGAGCGCGCCCTGCGTAACGCGCCCAATAGCCCCTTGGCCGCGGATGGCTGGTTCCACCTCACGATTGCGCTGGACAAACTCGGGGATCGCGCGGCCGAGCGCGATGCCTACGTGCACGCTTTGGACTTGACCTGGCAACCCGCGATTCGCGCAAATTTGCGGGTGAATTTGGCGGAAAGCGAGATGGCCACCGGGGATCTGAAGGGCGCCCTGCGCGAGTATCACCTGGCCCTGTTGGATGCGCGCGAGCCCGATACGCTGTCTGCGGCGTACTACGGCTTGGCCGTGGCGCTGGACCGCTCAGGGGACTTGCCCTCCGCGTTGGACGCCGCGCGCCACGCGATTCAGATTCAGTTGCCCCTCGCGTTGTTTCCAGTGAGCAGCGTGCTCGATCTGCCCGGCACCTTCTTCACGCCCGGCTACGAGATCCACTATTATAAAGCGCTCGGCGCGATGGCCGCCGAACGCCAAGCCAAAGATGACGTCGCGCGCCGTGATGCCTTGGCCGACGCCGCCGAGCAGTGGGCGGCCTACCTCGAGCCCGCAGACGCGGACGCCTCGCCCTGGGCCGCGCGTGCCTGCCTGCACCAAGCGCGCATCGAACGTGAATTGGCGGCATTGAACGCGAAATTGCCGAAAATCACGCCAGCGAAGCCGGCCCCCGACGCGAGCACGCTGTAGCGGACGTCGCTACCGCACGCGGCGACGCCGGCACGCTGTATCGGGTGCTAGCGACCGCGCGCGGCGGGGTAGCGCATTTTTCCCGCAAGTCTATGTATGTGCACATACATAGATGAGTCCGTTTGCAAGGCCTCCCCTCCGCCCGCGTGACGCGCTCACGCCGCGTGCGGTAATTCGGGTTCCGGGGTGCCGAGCACACGACTCGCGCCTTCAGCGTCGTCCACGGCTTCGAACACGGGGCGCAGGTGCGGGCCGCGGCCGCGCTCACCGAACGCGCCGCTCACCGCCAGCGCGCGCGCGCGTGGCCCATCCAGCACGAAGAACACGTCGTGCAGGCCGTCACCTGCGGGGCTATCGATCACGTACACGATGAGCTGGCGATCGACGTGCAGCTCTTCCGTGCCGCGCTGAATCAGCACGCGCTTGTTCGTGATCAAGTAGCGCGTGTGCTTGGCGGCGTAGCCTTGGCGAATCACCGCGTCGTAGATCACGTAGCAGCCGACGGCGAACACCAGCAGCACGGCGAGCAGCAAGCCGAACGTGAGCGCGGCGAACGGAAACGAGCGCACCGACAGTCCGCCGCCGTGGGTGATGCGCTGCAGGGCCGGAATGCCGTCTTCCACCATGCGGCCCACCCCGGCGAACAAGAAGCCGCCAATGCCGACGAGCCCCCATTCACGCTGGCCGTGCGGCCAATACGCGCGCAGTTGCGGGTGCCTGCGCGCCGACCACATCACGCGCTCACCGTGATCCAAGCGTTGCGCGAGTGGGCGCTCGGCGTGCTGCCCGGAGGGCGCAATCGCCTCGGCCCCGCGTACGATTGCCCAAACGCGATCGGGCGCGCGCACGCCGTACAACTTGAGTACCAGGCGCCGTCGTAACGCGCCTGTCGGCACCGCGCGTACCAGCTCCAGGTCCCCCGCGTTGCGGTCGGTGTCACTCCAGAAGATGCGCGCGAAGCTTATCGCCTTGCGCTCGATGCTGCGCCGAAATGGGCCAAAGTAAGCGATCACGTGCTGCTCCGTGACCACGTAGCGCGCCTTTTTCAGCCATAGGCGCGGCACTTCACGAGCCGCAAAGCCGAGCCCCGCGCACCACACCGAAAATAGCATGGGGCCCGCGGGTGGTGAACGCAGCGCGAGCGCGATCACGATCGCGAAGCTCAGCGAAATCGCGGACAGCACGAAGAACATGAAGCCGATGGCACGCGCGAGAGGCGGTGGCGCCAAAACGGTCGGACTCGCTGTCCAAACGATGCGTTCGCCGAAGAGGGGGTCTCTCACCACGTGCGCAGCCTCAGTCCCGTAGGTGTCAGCAGAGTACGTCCGTACTCCCACTAACCCTGCGCTACCTGGCAGGTTACGTCCAGGGCTTCCAATCCCACGGGAATCCGAGCGCTGAAACGGCGCAGAGCAGGCTGATTTGCGGCTGCGCGCGACCGGTGCCCTGATTGCAGGACAATTGCCGCGCGCTACGAGCTCGACGGCGAAACGAACACCACTTCCACCCGCGCGTTCCGCTCGGCAGCGCCGGGGCGAGTCGGATCCAAAACGGGCAGCGACGCGCCAGCGGTTTCGGCGGCTACGTTGATCGCGCCGGCTTTACGTAGAGCGTCTGCCACCGCGGCGGCTTGGGCGGCATCGTGTGCGCTGGGATTGCCCTTTGCGCCGTGCACCACCGCGAGCAGCGGGAACTCCGGGTGCGCTTTGGCGACTTTGCCCAGCGTATCAAGCTGGGTCGCCGCGTCCGTGTTCAGTTGGTCCTTGGTGTTGAACAGGGCGCGCATCGTGACGACGACGCCGCGGTCGTCACGGAATGGAAGTAAGCTTGCGGCGCTGAGTTCTGCCAGCAGCGCGTCAGTGACGCCGGCTGCCGGATTCTTCTGAGTCGCCGGACGGCGCGCGAGGGTGAGCTCTTTCAAGCAACTGCTGCGCAGGGCCACTGCGTCGTCAATCGGCGCCGGCGGCGCGCCGAGCTTGCCGCTCAAGTCAGCCACCTTGCCCAAGAGGGGCGAGATGGTTTCGCGCGTCGGCTCCAAGAGCCGCGCGGACATGCACAAAAGTTTGGCCTGCGAGAGCATGGCTTTGACGGCCGCGAGGCGCGCCGCCTCGCGTTCCGCGGACGCCGGTCCGCTCACGGGCAGCGGCTGCGCGTCGTGCGCGACTTTGACCCGCATCTCGAGCGTTTCCGCCTCCAGGAGGAAGCGCTGTTGCTGGGAATCCAAGTCATTTTGCAGCGCGGTCGCCTTCGCTAGGCGCGTTTGTTCATCCGCGAGCGTGGCGTTGGCGCGAGCCAAGCGCGCTTGCACTGTGGCTCGCGTGTACGCGGCTAGCGCTTGCTCACTCAAGATTTGCGCGTCTACCGGGTGGTCGTCCGTGAAGGCTTGCTCGGCATGGGTGCGACGCAGCTCCGCATCCGCATAGGCCTGCGGTGCGCTCTTGGCGGCTTCCTGCACTGCGGCGCTCGCGCGGGCGGACTCGACCTCACGCATGATTTCGGGGCGCGGCATGGGCGCGCACGCCACTGCGCCGAGTGCGAAGCAGACGAACAAAGACGTGCGCATCACTTCTGGCTCCCGGGCGCGGCGGCCTTGGCCGGAGCGGGTGTCGCGGTTATCAGTTTCGCGCCGCCGGGCTTTGCTCCAGCGGCCTTCACTTCGTGCCGACTCGGGCTCGGGGCAGGGGTCTTTTTTGCGCCCTCGGCGCTGCCGAGCGCCGGCTCATGCGCCAAGTTCTGCTCCGCCCGACCCTTGCGAGCGATCGTTTGCTCAATCAACGCTTGGGTGCGGACGGCTTTCTGCTCCAGCTCCAGCACGGCTTTTTGCAGATCCGAAAGCTTCTTTTCGGCGTCGGCGGTGCGCACCAAGTCATCGGCCACCTGGGCCCAGGTGAGGGCCAGCGCGTCTAACTCCGTGGCGTGCTGCAAATCCCCGGAGCCGCGCGCGTTTTGGGCGCGTTGCTGGGCGGCCTTCGCCTTGGCGACGGGCTCTTGCACGACGGCGCGCGTCGCGGGCACGTCCAGCTTGGTCAACAAGCGTTGCGTTTCGGCGGCCGGGTCCGGACCGGCAGCTCGCGCGGGCTCGGCCGCTGCAAACACCCC
Source organism: Polyangiaceae bacterium (assembly GCA_039936055.1). GTDB lineage: Bacteria > Myxococcota_A > Polyangia > Polyangiales > Polyangiaceae > PMG-095. Next base: position 19,502 of record JBDTJC010000453.1, read on the forward strand.
GAGAAAGATGAGCGTGGCGAAGGCCAGTGCGGCCTTGAGTCGGGCGCGTTTCACGAGCGAACGAAGCCACGTGCACGGGCTGCGGTCAAGGCTCTCGTCCTGCTTCCTGGCTCGGGCTATAGGCTGGGGCAGGGCCAGAACACGGAGGAGAAGCAGACATGACGGCACGCTTGCGGGCAAGTTGGGACGAGTACTTCATGGCCATTGCGCGCGTGGTCGCCACGCGCTCGACTTGCGACCGAAAGCACGTTGGCGCCGTGATCGTGCGCGAGAAGATGCTCCTGACCACGGGCTACAATGGCTCGATCCGCGGCCTGAGCCACTGTGATGACGACGGGCACCTGATGGAAGACGGGCACTGCGTACGCACGGTGCACGCCGAAGCCAACGCCATCGTGCAGGCCGCGCGCAACGGCGTGCGTTTGGAAGGCGCCGACATTTACGTCACCGCCTCGCCCTGCTTCGGTTGCTACAAGCTGATCGCGAACTCCGGCCTCTCGCGCATCGTGTTCGGCGAGTTCTATCGTGACAACCGCATCTTCGAGCTCAGCGAAAAACTGGGCATCAAGCTCGATCACTTGCCGATCGAGACCGTGGCCAAAGATGCGGCCGCCGAACCCCCCGCTTGACGCGGCGGCTCAGTGGATCGCGACGGGGCTCTTGAAGTACGCCCCGACCGCGTTCTTGAACTGATCGCCGTCGCTAGTGATGTAGGTCTGGCCGTCGGCACCCGTTCCGAACACGGCGCCCAGGCCGCCTGCCGCGACGAACTCATCGATGTGCGAGAACATGTAGTGCACGCGGTTATCTCGGTAGTGCCCGGCAGTACCGCCCTTCGTGGTGCTGGGCACCCCGAACGGCACCTGCCACCAAATCATGGGCCGCCCGAGTCCGCTGGTGATCGCCGTCGACCAGCTCAAGTATTCGTGGAAATTCGGGCTCGTCTTGTTGGTCTCGTCCCAATAGAAGCTGCCCACGCGGCTGCAGCCGGCACCCATGGCTTCGAAGCAACCGGCGTCGCGGTCCAGCACATCCGCAAAGATCACGTCGGCCTGATCCGCGCCACATGCCTTGAGGAAAGCGACGGTCGCTGTGGGATCAGTAGCGGACCATTGCGAAGCGTGAAAGCCGATAATCGCCTTCGGCGCGTACATGCGCGCCAGCTTCACTAGGCAATGCCCCATGCCGACGAGGTCGTTGCTCAGCCCGGCGCAGTCCGCAGCATTGGCGGTAAGGTTCACCCTCATGGAGGTGGGAGCCTCGTTCGACTGAATCTCCGCGTAGGCCCAAAAATCCGGCTCGAACTGCACGACCGCCGGCTTGTTGAAGACGGCGATGCGTTGGAACATCAGCTTGATATCGTCCCAGTACCCCTTCTCGAACACGTTGTCGGTCAGGCCGGCGAGGTTGCTATCGCCAGCGGCTGCCATCGCGTACATCGTGTACATGGGCACGACGCCTTTGGCGTCCGCGGAGTCAGCCAGCACATTGATGAACGTGCCGCCCGCATTCCAATCCTTCCAACTGCCCCATGACTTGTCTGCGTTGAGGTACGCCACCAAGTAGGCGTAGTGGAGGTCGAGCGTGGTGCCCAAGGTGTAGGCGCCGTCCATGCTGTGATCGTCGTTCAGATCGTTGCCCATGCCGATCAGGAAGTGCGCGGAGCGGCCTAGCTTTGCCGCAACTGCGGCGGCACTGCTGGTGAGCGTGGAGGCGACAGAGCTTCCGCTTGTCCCTTGATTCCCAGCCACACCGTTTGCTCTGGGTGTCGACGAACCGCAACCTAGAACCAACCCCCATGCTGCGCCCACCACCAAAGACCTAGCCAGGCAAATCATATTCGGCATGCTAGCTCCGAGTACAAGCCTTGGGGAGACTCGTTTATTTGGGTTTTTTTCGGGGAGGCGTGTTTCAACAGCAGCGCACCGCAGCCGCGCAGATAGCCGATTTCGGGGCGCGGCGCTCGTTCGCTGGGCCGCCACGGCGTAGGACAAAGTGCGAGAATGCGCGCTTTTCAAGGCGGATTGACGCCGATTTCCCGAGCGGATTGACAGCCCACACCTGCTCTGCGCGGATCCGCGCGGCATGGCGAAACCAAGCAAAATTCTGATCATCGGCTCGGGTGGTCGTGAGCACGCGCTCGCCGCACGGCTGCTCGCGTGTGCGAGCGTGACTGAGGTCGTGGTCGCGCCGGGCAACGCGGGCACCGCCCACAACGGCGTGACCGGCAAGCTGATGCGTTCCGCCTCCGGCGCCGCGCTCGAGATCGCGGCGCGGGAACAGCCGGACTTGGTCGTCATCGGTCCCGAGGTCCCACTGTGTGACGGCCTCACCGATCGCCTGGTCGCCGCCGGGCACAGCGTTTTCGGACCCAGCCAGGCCGCGGCGCAGCTCGAGGGGTCGAAAGCGTTCCTGAAACGTTTCGCCGCGCGCCACGGCATCCCGAGCGGGCGCTTTCACGTCGTGAGCAGCGCCACTGAGGCCGAGCGCGCGGTCGCGGATTTCGCGCGGGCACCGGTCGTCAAAGCCGACGGGCTCGCGGCCGGCAAAGGCGTGGTCGTGGCCGAGACGCACGCCGAAGCGTTGGCCGCCGCGCTGGACATGCTCAGTGGCAAAGCCTTTGGCGCCGCTGGCACCACTGTCGTGATCGAGGAGCGCGTGCCCGGCGCAGAAGCCAGCATGCACGCCATCTGTGACGGCGAGCGCTTCGTGATGTTGCCCGCCGCGCAAGACCACAAACGCATTTTCGATCGTGACCGCGGACCGAACACCGGGGGCATGGGCACGTACGCGCCGGCCCCGCTGATCACGCCCGCACTGCAGGAACGCATCCGTCGCGAAATTTTCGAACGCGCCCTGCAAGGCATGGCCGCCGACGGCCACCCGTTCCGCGGCGCGCTCTTCGCCGGCTTGATGATCACGCCAGAGGGTGAACTCTCTCTGCTCGAGTTCAACGTGCGTTTCGGCGATCCTGAAACTCAAGTGCTGATGGCCGTGCTGGACGGTGACGTTGCCGAGGCGCTCACGGCGGCTGCAAACGGCGAGCTCCGCCCGGAATTATTGCATGTTTCCAGTGACCACGCGGTGTGCGTCGTGCTCGCCGCGCCGGGCTACCCGGACGCGCCGCGCACCGGTGCGGTGGTCAGCGGGCTCAATGAGGCGGCGCAGGTACCGGGCGTGCAAGTGTTCCACGCAGGCACCGCGCTGCGAGACGGGCAGGTGGTGACCTCGGGTGGGCGCGTGCTGGGCGTCACAGCCCGCGGCACCACGCTCCCCGAAGCGCACGCGCGCGCGTACCAAGCGGCGGAGCTGATTCAGTTCGAAGGTCGGCAATTTCGTCGCGACATCGCGGCGCGCGCGCTGGGCTCGGGCTGATGGCTGCTGAGTTCGATCTGGAGCCGGCGCTTGCGCAGCTGGCAGCCGGGCGCGTTGTGGCGATCGCGACCGAGTCGTTCTTCGGCTTGCTCGCGGACATCGCGAATCCGAGCGCACTGGACGCGTTGTTCGGCCTGAAGCCGCGCGGCGCCGACAAGGGGGTGCCGATCGTGCTGCCCGAGCGCGCCGCGTGGGACCGCTTGGTCGCCGGTTCGATCCCGCCGTTGGCGCAGGCGTTCGCCAACGCATTCTGGCCCGGTGGGCTCAGCATTGCGCTGCCGGCTGCGCTCAGCGTTGCGCCCCGCGTCGCGCTTGGCGGCAGCCTCGCGGTGCGCCTGCCGGGCGCGTCGCCCGCCGCAGAGCTTGCGCGCCGCTTCGGACGCCCCCTCAGCGCCACCAGCGCGAACCTGCCGGGCGAACCGCCCGCGGTCGCGTCGGAAGCAGTGCGTCTGGCGTTCGCCCACGCCATCGCACAGGGTGCGCTGCTCGTGATGCCCGGAAAAAGCCCAGGCGGAGCGCCGTCGACCGTGGTTCGCGTGAGCGAAGCGGACTACGCGGTGGCGCGAGTGGGTGCAGTTCCGATTGCGGCGTTGGACTCAATCGCAAAACAATCCCGCAACGCTTGACGCGACGCAGCACTGGCGCTAGCTCGCTTACCGCGTGGCTCAGGCCCGCGTGGAGGACCATGGCTCGAGTAATCAATTTCAATGCAGGCCCCGCAGCCCTTCCGTTGGGCGCTCTCGAACGCGCTCAGAAGGAGCTGCTCGACATC
>JBDTJC010000454.1:0-3749 GCA_039936055.1 Polyangiaceae bacterium
TGGCCGCGGACATCCAGGCGACGCCGCCTAAAAGCCCCATGCAAAAGCGGATGTAACCGTAAGCTCCGAGCTTCAGCAGCACCGCGGCCAGGATGACCGAGCCACCGGTGGGCGCCTGCACGTGCGCATCAGGCAACCAGGTGTGGAACGGGAACATCGGCACCTTGATGGCGAACGCCACGAAGAAACCGATGAAACACAGCCAAGCTGCCGTGTGCGGCAACACCACGCGCTGCAGCGCCAGGTAGTCAAAGCTCGGGTAGCCCGCGAGCTTCGTGTAGTTCCAGACCATGAACAGGATCGCGGCGAGCATCAGCATGCTTCCGGCCATGGTGTAGATGAAGAACTTGTACGAAGCCTTGACCTTCTCGACCCCACCCCAAACCCCGATCATGACGACCATGGGGATGAGCATGAGTTCCCAGAACACGAAGAACAGGAACAGGTCGAGCGAGATGAACGCGCCCATCATTGCGCCGTGCAGCAGCAGGAACGCGAAGCACAAATCCTTGATGCGCGTCTTAATCGAGCCGAACGAAACGTAAGCCGCAATCGGCGTGGTCAGCGCGCTGAGCAGAATCAGCCACATGCTCACGCCGTCTACCGCCACGTGATAGCGAATGCCGAAGGCCGGCACCCACTCCGCGATTTGCTGGAAGTGCCAGCCGCGCGTCATCGGTGACGAGAGCAGGCCAAGTGACACCAGACCATCTAGACCTAGGATGAAGAACGTGACGCGCTTCAAGATCACCGGCGACTGGCGCGGCAGGAACAGCACGAAAATCGCGCCCAATATGGGCAGGAACACGATCACGCTGAGCAGGTACTTCCACTCGTGCGCGTTTTCGTCTGGGATGGCCGCGGTTTCGCTCGGCCACAGGCTGCGCACCATGAGTAGCGCGAGTGCGGCAACGATGCCGATGGCAATGCGCTCGGGCGCGCCTTGCCGGCGCGGGATGAGCGCACCCGCCGCAAACACGACGAGGTAAGGAGCAATCTGAAACAGGGCCGCGGCGAACGGATTCATTGTGCAACCCCCGGCTTCGTCATCTTGCGGAGGTCACCAGGGTACTTGCGGCTCGGCGCGGTGTCCGTGCCCGGTGCGGCTCCGGAGAGGTCCAGCGCAGGGCGTTCGAACGTGAAGGACCGAGTAGCGGTCCGACCGAACGCATTCTTCACTTCGAGTCTCACGGTGCGATTCTCTTTGGCTGCCAGTTTGAGTGACTGATGCGTCTTGGAGCCGAACTTGTCGTCGTCCCATTTGCCATCGTTGTTGAGGTCCCAGCGGTAGCTGTAGCCCAGGCCTTCGGTAGCACTCAGGCTGTAGGCACCCGCGGCGTCGTTGGAGGTCTCCGCTTCGACGCGTGGGGTGACGAAGAACCAACCCACCCCGCCCAAGCCGAGCACCATGATCGCAGCATAGGTTTGCACGCGGCCAGTCTGCAGGAAACGCAGGGCGGTGCCGGTCACGGAGACGAAGAAGGCAGACACGCGCACGAGGAGAAGATCCACGATCCACTTGTCGGCCCAGGTGAAGAACTCAGCGAGCGAGTCCACCGCACCGATCACGTACTCCTCGTAGAATTCGTCGACACGCCACTTGTCGAACACTAGCGCGTACAAGCCAGGCATGGCCTCCGCGAACGCCTGCGCCGGCTTGCCCTTCTTCGTCACGTAGATGAAGTAGGCGATACCCGAGCCGCCCGCGAACGCTAGGAACGCGAGACCCAGGAACGGGTACTCCACGCTCTCGGCGTTGGGGATGAGCGTGGTGGCGGCACTGGCCTTGGCGAATACTGGCTCGAGCCACGTATCCAAAGGCGTGATGTGCAGCGGCCCGGCATTCAAGAGGCCGGAAGTCAGCGCCAAAAAGCCGAGAATCCCGAGGGGCAGCAGCATTTGCCACGGGGACTCGTGCGGCACTGGACCTTCCAGCGGCACGCCCGGAGCGTGCTGGTCATGACCGTGGTCGTCGTGGCCATGGCCGTGCTCCGGCTCTTGCCACTTCTTGACGATCTTCCAGCCCCTGAACTCACCGAAGAAGATGCCGATGAACAAGCGCGTCATGTAGAACGCCGTCATCACGGCGGCGAGCAGGCCAATCGCGTACAGCGCGGTGCCCGCCCAACTCGGCCAGGTGAAGAGTTCCATCGAGATCCCACCATCCCTCAGCGTGTTGCCGAGAACAGGGGATTTGACCGACTGAGTGAAGGCCTTGAGGAGGATCTCGTCCTTGGAGAAGAAGCCGCTGGTGCCCGGCAGACCGATGATGGCTGCCCACGACGCCGCGAACGTCCAAAACGTGACCGGCATGTATTTGCGCAGACCGCCCATGTTGCGCATGTCTTGCGAGGCGTCCGAGTCGTGGATGCGCTTGTGCATCGCGTGGATGACCGAGCCGGCACCGAGGAACATGCAAGCCTTGAAGAAGGCATGCGTCATCACGTGGAAGAAGCCGGCCGTGAAGGCGCCCACGCCGACGCCCAAGAACATGTAGCCGAGCTGGCTCACGGTCGAATAGGCGAGCACCTTCTTGATGTCGTGTTGCGCGAAGGCGATGCTGGCCGCGAACAGCGCCGTGATCGCGCCCGTGAACGCGACCACAATCATCGCGGCCGGGCTCAGCACCATCACGAACGACAACCGGCACAGCAGGTACACGCCCGCCGTAACCATGGTCGCCGCGTGGATGAGCGCGCTGACCGGGGTTGGGCCGGCCATCGCGTCCGGCAACCAGACGTACAGCGGTAGCTGCGCGCTCTTACCAGCACAGCCCAGGAACAGGGACAGGCCAACCAAAGTCGCCGCGCTGACGTAACGCGGCAGGTTGACCCAATGCTCGAAGTTTCCGCCGATCAAACTTGCGGCCGGCACGTGCGTACCGAGCGGCCAGACCTGAACCGGCGTGAGCAGGTTCTTCGCGCCACCCTCGATGGTCGACCAGTCCAGACCGCCCGTATAGTAAAGGAGCAGCCCCATCGCGACCAGCAGGCCGAAGTCACCGATGCGGTTGGTGACGAACGCCTTCTGACCGGCGGCCGCGTTCTTATCGTCTTCGAACCAGAAGCCGATCAAGAGGTAGCTGCACAGACCCACGCCTTCCCAGCCCACGAACAACACAGGCAAGCTGTCACCGAGGATCAGCACCAGCATCGAGAAGATGAACAGGTTCAGGTACGTGAGAAAGCGGTGATAGCTCGGGTCATCCGCCATGTAGCTGACGGAGTAGAGGTGAATCAGGAAGCCGACGCCAGTGACGATCAGTGCCATCGTACCGCTCAGGGCGTCGACCGAGAAGGCGACGTTCAGCGGGACAACGCCACCGTTCTGGTTGGTGAGGTGAAACCACTCCCAACCCTTCCAGTAGAAGCGCGCGGCGGCTTCACCCTCTTGCGCGTGGCTCAGCGCGAAGAACGTCAGCACCGAGATGCCGAACGATACGATGATGACGCTGAGTGCGAGGAGAGAAACGGCTTCTTTGCCGAGCCGCTTGCCGAACACGCCGTTCACGGCCGCGCCGATCAACGGCAAAAGCACGATGAACGCCAGCAACGTATAGTTGTTGGCGGGGAACAGAGCCTCGATCGCTTGCATGAGTGATAAGCCCTAGGTTCAGTGACGTAGCTGGTCCGCTTCGTCGCTCTGGACGCTGGACTTCAGCCGGTAGAAGGCGAGGACGATGGCGAGACCCACGGCAACTTCTGCTGCCGCGACCGCGATGATGAAGAAAGCGAAGACCTGTCCGTTCA
>JBDTJC010000455.1:0-45374 GCA_039936055.1 Polyangiaceae bacterium
CGTGCACCGACGACGATGGCCCTCGGTTGCGCAGCGAAGCCATTTCAAACGGGACCTTGTCGACCGTGTCGTTCGTCGTTGGCGCGGCGGGCCTGGCCGGCGGAGCGCTGCTCTGGTTCACGGCCTCGCCAGCGGAGCAGGGGCAACCAACCGCACAAGTTGGGCTCGGGTTCGGACGACTGCTCGTCAGCGGCCGTTTCTAGCCGCCCCGCGGTTCAGCAGCGAGCCAGACGCCTCCAGCTCCGCGGCAACGGCGAGCAAGACGAGCGCTCTGCGTGAAGCCGCAGGTTCAGACGACCGTTGAAGTTACGGCAAAGCGAACTTTTTAAGCATCGTCCAGGAAACGCTCGCAGTGCCGGGGTCACCACGCCATCGGTATCGATTACGGGCTGATACGGGTTCGAATTCACTTCACTCGTCACTCGTTCCGTTGCCACCGAGGCCGTGAAAATCAACCAGCAACGGAGCGGGCTTCGTGCCGTCGTGCTCGCTGCTTCGGATGAAGAGTATCTTAGGGCGGGCGAACTTCGCTCAATGCCTATAACATCTCCAAGGGAGCCAATGTACGAGGTGAGGAGCGGTGTCTGACGACGAGGACGTCCTTATCCGAGCTAACCGGCGGGTTGGCTCGGTCCTGCACGGAAAGTATCGCCTGGATGCGGTGCTCGGGGTTGGGGGTATGGCGGTCGTGTACGCCGCCACCCATCGCAACCAGAAAAAGTTCGCAGTCAAAGTGCTGCATCCGGAGCTTTCGATTCGGAGCGAGCTTCGGTCACGCTTCTTGCGCGAGGGTTACGTCGCAAATTCGGTGGAGCACGACGGCGTCGTAGCGGTCTTGGATGACGACGTCGACGAGACCGGCGCGGCGTTTCTGGTCATGGAGCTGCTCCAAGGTTCTGATGTACAAGGGCTCAGCACGCATTGCGGCGGGAAGCTCCCGCTGCAAGCCGCGCTCGCTGTGGCCCATCAGCTACTCGGCGTACTGGAAGCGGCGCACCAGAAGGCCATCGTTCACCGCGATATCAAGCCCGCCAACCTGTTCGTCGTACAGAGCGGCCAGGTCAAGGTGTTGGACTTCGGCATTGCCCGGCTGCGTGACGCCACGGCCAGTATTCAGTCCACGCGCGCTGGCGCGGTTCTCGGCACGCCCGCATTCATGGCTCCCGAACAAGCCTCCGCTCAAGCGAGCGCCATTGATGAGCGGACCGATCTCTGGGCCGTCGGCGCCACTCTCTTCGCCTTGTTGTCCGGGGAGCTCGTGCACGAGGGCGAGAACGCGCGCCAGGTCTTGATTCGCGCGGCCACCGTGCCCGCTCGTTCGCTGCTAGTCGCTGCTCCGGACACGCCGCTTTCAGTAGCGGCCCTCGTGGCGAGAGCGCTCTCGTTCGACAAGGCCGCGCGCTGGGCGTCGGCAGCGGCCATGAGGGAAGCCGTGAAGCAGGCTCATGAGCAACTCTTTGGCGAGCTGACTCTCGAGCCTTTGGTGGCCCTGCTCAAGGCTGACGCGCTGACGCGCGCCGGCGCTTCCAAGGCAACTTCGGTGGTTCCCAATTCGGGGCTCGCGGAGAATGAGACCATCGAAGCGGCCGCGCCAATGCAGATTCGGCACGCAGATCGCGGGCTGCTCACCACGACTTCGAAACCCGTCGCCACTTCAAGGCCAGCGCGAACCGAGCCCGCGCCGCGTCGCGCCGTGCTCTTGGCCGTCGCCGTCGCGGCGGCGGTCCTCGGTCTGGGCTTTGCGGTGACTCATTCGGCGAAGCAAGCCGCTCAGCCCGCGGTTGTCCCTGCTGGCCTGTCGCCTACTGTGTCCACTGCGCCCGCTGCGGCTCCGCTTTTGCTTCCGTCTGCGTTGAGTGCGGTGCTATCGGCCTCGGCGCAGCCAGCGCCCGAAAAAGGCAAATCCGAGCCTGATCTTGGGCAAGCGCCGCTACCGCGGGCCTCAGCTGCGGTAGCGCACCCGAAGACAATCAACCTGCGCGCGCCGCATCCCCAGGCGGGCAACGCGGTTCTGGCGCCGCCCGGCGTGCCCGCACCGTCCGCTGTTGTCGCGCCCGTCAATCCGCTACAAATCGACCTTCAGTGACCACGCTGAGCAACCTTTGCCGTTTCGGCCCTCGTTCCGGTGCACTCGTGCTCGCTGGACTCAGCGTCGCGCAAGCCGCGTTCGCACAAGAGCCCGCTGTCAGCGCGGGGCCAGATTCGTCCGCCGCCCCGGCAGCTAGCGCTACCGCGAGTGAGCCGGCTGACGCGTCAGCAGCGGTCACGCCAGCAGTAGTGCCTTCAGCACCCTCGGCGCCCTCCGCGGCTCCCCATCCGATCGCCGATTCGCCCGAGGGCGACGCTCAGCGCGAGTACGAGTTGGGGCGCTTGCTGTACGAAAACGGCGACTACGCCGGAGCGCTGGTGCGCTTTCTCAGCGCGGCCAAAACCTCAACTGATCCGCGACTATTGTGGAATGCGGCTGTCTGCGAGAAGGCACTTCGACACTACGCGAGAGCGATTGCGCTGATGCGCCGCTACTTGGCTTCGAATTCTCCGCTGCTCACCGCGCAGGCGGCAGCCAGTGCGCAGATCTTTTTGGCTGCAGCCGAGCCCCTGACTGCGCGTCTCGAAGTCTCTGTGAACGTGCCGGACGCGAGCGTTTACGCGGACGACGAGCCCGTGGGTAAGGTTCCACTCAGCTCGCACGCGCGGATTGATTGGGGCACCCACCAGGTCGTGGTCAAGAAGAAAGACTTCACCGACTACGAGCAGACGGTAACCGTTAGCAGCTCCGCGGACGTCCGCGTGTCTGCTATTTTGCGCCCGGTCGTCCATGAAGGTCGTATCATTGTTCGCGCTGGCAGCGGGGACCTGATTGTCATCGATGGCAAACCCAGTGCCTGGGGCACGTGGGAGGGAGTGCTAACGAGCGGCCTTCACGATTTGCGGGTGAGCTCTGGCGGCTCGCGCCCTTACGAAAAGCGAATTGTCGTGGCGGACGCGCAAACGCGCGGCTTCGACATCACACTTGAGCCGGCTCCGCGCGGCTCGTTGCCGGCGTGGGTGTGGATTGCTGGCGGCACGCTTTTGGCTGCGGGTGTCGCCACTGCCGGCTACTTCGTATTCAAACCCGCGGACACGCAAGACACCGTGCGTGGCTCAATCAGAACCGTGCAACTTGGTCTGCACTGACGCCGAGCGCGTTTGGCTCGGAACTTGAAGGTGCTGCTCACGTGACCCCATTTCGCGTCCTCACTCGCTGTCTTCTCGCGTTCCTGTGCGCAGCCGCACTGGCGTCTTGTTCCGGTAACGACAAAGGTGAAGTGGTCGTGGTCGTCACGACGGATATGTCCCTGCCGACGGACCTGAACTGGCTGGACTGGAGCGTGGCGCCCGTCTCGAACCCGGAGCACATAGAGCAAGATTCGCTCCCGCTCGACCGCTTTGACACTCTCCCTGCAACCTTAGCAATTGTGTCTGGCGGGCACGGCGCGGAATCGGTGTTGGTCAAACTGGATGGGCGCACGGGTGGCAATGGCGGTCCAGTGCGTGTGCATCGCGAGGCACTGCTGACCATTCCCGACCACGGCGTGAAAATGTTGCATATGCCGCTCAACTGGCTGTGCAGCGACGCGACCCTGAAAGCGCCTTGCAGTGACGGGTTCACTTGCCAAGCCGGTCAATGCGTGAGCTCGCACATCACTCTACCGCTGCCGGATTACGTGCCGTTCGACAAATCAAGCTGTTTCGACGTTCGTGCCTGCACGCCTGTTTCGGGCTGGACGAGGGCGCTACCGATGATCGATCCGACCAGCGGTGACTGCATCATGGATCCGATCACGCTGACGGAGACGACTGCGGTGAATGTCGCGTTGGTCGTCAACACGGCGCTGGTTGGCAATGCAGGCGTTTGCGCGGCGACTGGTGACAGTTCGACTGGGGCGGAGGGTGATTGCTTCGTCCCCCTGAATCAGGACGATACGCCCGACGGTTGGCGCCTTGAATCGAACGCGCAGGGCCAAGAGGTGGTCAGATTGCCGTCCACGGTTTGCCAAGCCTCCACGCATGGCTCGGTCAAGGCGGTAGCGGTGACGCCGACGGGCGACTGCCGCGTCAAATCACAGGGTAATCCCCTGTGCAGCACGCCCAGCGTGTGCCTGGCTTCCAGTGCCCACAGCGCAGATGACCGCCCCGTCCACACCATTTGCCCGTCCACATTTCCCGCCGACAGTTGGGCCGGCTACTCCTGCTCGGGTTCGACGCAACCGACCCAAGCCGACCTGCCCGGCCTGGTCTCCTGCTACATCGCGGACGGGGACCCAGTTGTGGTGCCTGTCGCGCGCGGACACTTCTGCTGCACCACCGGCCAAGCTCCGTCGAAAGACCCGCTCCTGATCGACGACATGAGCGGTGGCCCGACGATCAAGCTCGCGCCGCCGTCCGGGGCCGACCCCGGCGCTTGGTTCACCGCCAGCGGTGACACGAGCTCTCCGCTATCCCCGCCTCAAACGCCACAGACGCTGTTCACGTATCAGCCCATTGTGCCGGCGGTCACGCCGACGGGAGGACCGACCATCCGCAGTGCCGCGTGCTTTGGGATGAGCAAAGGATTCACGGGCTACGTTGCGCTCGAGGGATTCAATTTCGCCTATCAGGCGGGCGCGCTTGGGCAACCACGGCCGAGGAATGTAGGCCAGTACACGGGCATGACCTTTTGGGCAAAATTGACCAGCTTTGACCCATCGGTTCCACAGATCATGCGCGTGGAATTTGCGAATGCTGACACCGATGATCAGCACTCATCCACGTGCTTCGAGGCTGGCCCCGACAAGTCAACGCTGTGCGACAACTTTGGCAAGATCCTAACGGGGCTCGGTGATAGCTGGCAGAATTTTTCGGTCAAGTGGAATGACCCCCAAGACCCCAACGACGATGTAACGCAATCGGCTACCGACTACGGCCAAATCCGCTTTACGCGCTTCAACACGAACGTCTACGCGGTCAACTTCAAGGCTCTCGGCCCGGGTCCAGATGGTCGCACCTTACCATTCGAATTCTGTGTCTCGCAGATTTCCTTTACGCAATGACCCAGCCGGCTCATCGCCCCAACGCCCATGACACTGGCCGTAGACTGCCTCGCAATTGCGTCGTTCTTGAGCAAGGGGACATGATGAGCCAATGCGTCAAGCGACTCGTTCTTTCTTGCGTACCTCGCGTGTTCGCTATCAGTTTGCTGACCCTTGCTTGCAGCGGGGCTTCACCACCCGGATCGAGCTCGGTCGTGCATGCCGAGCACGGCAAGTTGTTCGACGGCGACGGTCGAAGTGTCCACTTACGTGGCGTCTCCTTCGGGCTCTCGGACGACGCAGCCACTTCCGATTCCGACTATGGTGAGTCTGACTACGAGCGCGTGGCGGCCATGGGCTTCGACAGCGTTCGCTTCTATTTCAACTACAACGCGTTCGAGGACGACGCAGCGCCCTATCAGTACAAGGCGAGTGGCTTTGCCTGGCTGGATCAGCACGTGGCCTGGGCGAAAGCTCATCGCATCCAGCTGGTTCTCAGCTTGGCCGCAGCTCAGGGCGGGAACGACCCTGATTGTACGGGAAACGCCCTCTGGGACGCGGCGGGCAATCAGGACCGCGTGGTCGCGCTGTGGCGGGCCATCGCCCAACGCTACGCGGCTGAGCCGACGATTGCCGCTTACGATCTGCTCTCCCAGCCAAGCCCCAGTAGCTCGCTCGACCAACGGCAAGCGCTTGCAGGTCGGATCGCGACTGCGATTCGCGAAGTGGATCCGGACCATCTACTCGTGGTGGAGCAAACCGTGACCATCAACTGCAGCTATGACAACCAATATGACCCGGACACCAGTCTGATCGAGCTCACTGATCCGAATGTGCTGTATGCGTTCCAAGTCTATTGGCCGTGGGTGTACACGACTCAGTTGATGAGCGGCTCGTACTCCGAAGACGCGGGCGCCTATCCAGATCAGGATCGGATCGGAACCATGGACTTTCACGACTTGACGCAGGCCCCGGCCTATCCAGGCTCCGCACTCTTGACCCCGGACGAGACGAGTTGGACCCAAAAGCGCTTCTACTATACTGCCGTCAAGGCGGAGGACCAGGTCGCGCAGGTCATTTTGCAGTCTGCAAACAACCCCGGCAAGGTCTACTTCGATGATCTATTGATCGAGGAGCTGGACCCCGATTTTAAGTTCGTTCGTACGGTCATCGATGCCGACCTCGAGACTCCGACTAACTGGTACTTGTGGCAGGATCCGGCGGGCGCCGCTACTGGGGAGAAGGGCGCTGGCGCTGACGGCCACCGTGGCGCTGCATCAATCACGTTGAGCGGGACAAGCAGTAACGCCGACCTGAGCTTTGGCGATCTGTATGCTTTTCCACTGCGGCAGAACTACACGTATCGGGTAACGGGCTGGATGAAGGGGGAAAACAGTGCCCCCAATGCCGCTTCGCAGCTTGGTCTGAGCGTGTGGAGGCACACTGGCACGGTGCCACCCCTGCGAAATATGGCGAACCTGGCGGGTATGCTGCAGCGCTTCGTCGATTGGGGGCACAGCCACTCCGTTCCGATGTCTGTGAGCGAATTTGGCACGGGCGCTCCGACTTTCCAGAACGCCAAAGGCGGGCTCGCGTGGGTAGGCGACATGATCGATCTCATGACCCGGGACGACCTTCACTTTGTCTATCGCGAGTATCACGGTCAGGATTTCGGAATTTACCGCGGCGATAGCGGGCCAGTCGATCCTAGCAACGCCAATCAACCGCTGATCGATCTGTTCACGCTGAAGCTCCATCATTCGGGTCAGTAGCCGGAGCAATCGCCGTTCGGGCAGGCGCCGCGCGTTGGCTCGCGGCGTCACCACCACATGGTGGCTTCGATCTTGAATACGTTCTCGTCGGGGCGCGTCGTCGGTGCCGCGCGCCCAGGCGAAGTCAGGCCTTGCCAAGTCGAACCGAAGCCGTCCGGGGGCACCGGAGACGACGGCGGCTGGACGCAACGTTCCTGACCTGGCGTGTAGGCGCTGTCTGCCGGGCTACCCGTTTCGACGCCTGCCGTGGTCGTCGTGGGGCAGCTGCGCTGATTGTACATGTAGTGCGAGTATTGCAGCGTGATCGCCTCGCGTGTGATCCACTTCGACTTGAAGACCAAGCGCGGGGAAAGAATGGCGAAGGATTGCTCAGGGATTCGGCTATTGGGCTGTAAACGATCGAAGCGCACCGCTGCCGTGAGCCAGGGCAGCGCGGCGTACGCGAGATCCGCGCCGTACTTCAGCTTATGGATGCCGTCATTGGCGGCCACGTCGCTCTTGACCTTGTTGTACATCCCATAAAGCTTGAGCGTTAGGTCTTGACCCTCGCCCCAGAACTTCTGTCCGCCCGAGGATTGCTGAAGGAAATTCGTCAAGCCAAATTCATACTGCGCGAGCAACGTGTCGACGCTGCCGTTGCCCTTGCTGCAGGCTTGGTCGGCAGCGCTACCGCCGGCCGTCGTTTTGTAGAACGGCGCTACGGTCTCACCGTTCGCTCCGCTGACGCAGCTCAGCCCCAGGTAGTTGTCGACGACGCCGAGCCCAAACTCGCCCCCGCCGGAGGCGTGGATGACTTCAATGGCGCGACTGACCGTCAACGCGTTTTTCAAACCGACGTGGGAATACGCCCCGTAGAAATAGCCGAACGCGCCGAGATCGAAGCGCCCATCCAGGCCCGCTACCCACATCTTGCCGTCTGGCACATTCACGATGGAATTGGCGGTGGACGGAGCGTTCAGCTCTTCGGACTGCGTCCACGAATCCAGGTAGTGCGCCGTGAGCTGGACGCTCTGTTCATGATTGAAGCCCACGTGCGCGTGATTCAGCATGGTAAAGCGCGTGTTGTTGTACTGGTTGGGGTCAGGCTTTTTTGCGCCAATGCCGTGCTCGACCCAAACGGAGTTTCGCTCGTCGATGTCGAAATCGATGTGCAGTGCCTCACCCGCGTTGTGCACGCGCCCGAACATATAAGTGTCGTATTCTCCTGCGTCGTAGCGACCGGCGGAACCGTACTTGTTCGAGAAGGCGCCCACCCGCCACGCCAAGCGCACATTTTCGTAGCCCAGGTCCGGTGTCAGATCGACATAGCCATCGGAGATGCCGAGTTGCGCCGAGGGATTGCTGAAAGAGCCTTGCACGAAGTTGTAGCCTTGGATGGACACCGTCCCCTTGGCCAAGGGGTTGCCCAACGAGAAGTAGAGTTCTCCCCAATCCGTCTTGTTGTGCGGGCTGCTTTGCCAACTCAGGTATTGATTGTCCGGGATGACCGGCGAATGAAGCGTGGTTGAGCTTTGACCGGGTAGCGGCTTGTCGCGTCTGCCCACGCCCACGAACATCGGCGCGCGGATGAAGCCGTGAAATTCGAATTTCCAGCTAGCGTCCGCCGCCGCGAGGGCGGGCCCTGCAACCGTCGTCGCGCTCGCTTCGCTCGCTTTCGCCGTTGGCGCGGCAAGACCGCTTCCGGCGGGTGGGGCCTTTGCTGCGAGCGGTGGGGGAACGGCCGTCGGCGCTGGCCCATCGGGCTCGCTCCCTTCTTGGGCCGCGGCGGGCACGACGAGGAAACAGAGCAGGACGGGAACGAGCGCGATCCCCCATCGCGGTATCAAGGCGTTCGCTCGAATCAATGATGTGTTGCTGACCTTGCTCGCATGCATTGCTCGCTCCTGTATTGGGCGTGCCGACCCTTCGGCGCGCGCGTCGCCTCGTTTTGGCGATCGGAACGTTGCTGATTGCAATGCACGTGCCGCGAGCGCGGCACGCGCTTTACGAGCTAAAAATGGGCTGTTTCGCGCGGGTGCTGCAAAAAACCATTGCTCATTAGCGCCCGGCGGCGCGTTGCGGACGTCCGCGGACGTCCTCGGACGTCCGTAAAGCAGCTGGTGATCGCAGCGTTAGCGTGATGGCCGTTTGGGTCGCTTCTTCCCCGCGAGCGCGGCAAGATCCACCGACTGCCCTTCCAGCAACCGGTAGGCGCGTTGGCGGGTGATGCCGAGTTCGGCTGCTGCGCGCGTGACGTTGCCTCCGAACGCCCGCAAGGCTGCGACCAAAGCCGCCGAGTCGTTTGAAGCGAGTGCTTCCTCTCGCGGCCGTGAACGCTCGGGCAACACGCTGCCCGCACCGCCTTGCGCGGCGCGGGTGGACGGCTCCGCCGAACTCGGCTCCTGTGTCGGCAGACCCAATCCGTCGGGCAGATATTGAGCGCGCAGCACGGGCTCATCAGCGTGAAAAACCGCTAACCGCCGCGCGAGCAGGAGCAGCTCACGAACGTTGAACGGCCAATCGTGCAAACACAGCCGTTCGACGAAGTCCGGCTCGCACTCAGGTGCCCCTTGCTGTCTCAGCTTGCCCATGAAGTGCAAGAAAAGCGGCAGGATATCTTCGCGGCGCTGACGCAGCGTGGGCAAGCGCAAGGTGAAGCCGTTGAGTCGAGCCAACAGGTCGGCGCGGAACAACTGCTTTTGCACCGCCTCAAGCAGCGACTGCTGCCCCGCGACGATGATGCGCACGTCTACTGGAACCGGTCGAGTCTCGCCGAGGGGCTGGACTTCTTTCTGCTCAAGCGCGCGCAGCAGCTTTGCTTGCAGGAGAAGTGGCAGATCAGAAATCTCGTCCAACAACAGCGTTCCCCCTTCGGCGCTTCGAAAGAAGCCAGGGTTCGCTCGATCGGCCCCCGTGAAAGCGCCGCGGCGATAACCAAAGAGCTCGCCCTCGGCAAGGCCTTGAGGCAGCGCGGCGCAGTTGACGGCCACCAGCGGTCCCGGCCGCCCACTCCACTCGTGCACGGCGCGCGTCACGACTTCCTTGCCCGTGCCTGTCTCACCCTCGAGCACGATGGGGAGATCGCTGCGCGCCCCCTGAAGCAAGGGTGAGAGCGCACGTTGTAGGGCGGCGCCACCGACTAGGCCAGGTGCGATCTCTTTGAACGGTCCTGGGGAGGCCGTCACGATGAAGACGCTATCGCCCACGCGCACCACGTCATTGCCGCGCAAGACTGCCGTTTGGACCGCGTGCCCGTTTACGCGGGTGCCATTTCGGCTGCCCAAATCGGCGATCGACCAGCCGACCTCGCCGTGGCTCCGACGCAGAGCCGCGTGGCGTCGCGAAACGTTGGCACTCGTCAAACGAATTGCGCAGTCCGCATCTCTGCCGATCGTCAACTCGCCAGACTCACTCCAACCGAGCTGGAGCTCGGTGCTGCCAGATACGCCTGTCAGGCAGACCAATGCGAGCTCGCTCGGATCGGTGGCCTGAGGCAACCCGATCTCCGCGTCGAGGGTGCTGGCCGGATCGGAGTTCATGACCAACGACGGGCAAATATCACGGTACCGGTAGGCTGCTCCGGGGCAGCTGGCTGTCGTGATGCGGCGCTCGTGCGGCTGTTCGCATGTCCCACTCGGGTTTCAGCTCGGCCGGTCAGATCGTCCGTCATGCGACGTGCGATGTTCGCACGAGGAAGCAGCGCGGTGAACCCCACTGCTGCTTTTTCGACGCCATCCCAGCGGGATGCCCAACTTGTGCGGGGTGAAGCGGTGGCGCTCACGGGCAGGAGAAATCGTCGGGCTTGACCGTGCCGCCGCCGCCACTCAGCGCGACTTGCGTGACCGTCACTCCGGCGTCTTGCGCGCCCGAGCTGGAGCTGTCGTTCATCCAAAGCGAGAGCGTCAGCGGCTGCTCAGGGAATGGCTCGGTGGATTGTGCCGACACTGCTTGGCCGTTGATCGTTGTCGTCACGGTCATGGAGGTCCCCGCGCGTTGGAGACGAAATGAGCCGGACGCGCCCGCGAACAACGTCGCACTCTCCGGCAGCGAGTTGACCGTGGATTGCTTTCCGTGGACGATCGACGCCTGACCCGTCCCGCCGCCCACGCGTGCCGCGGCCGAATAGATGCTGCCGCTCGGTTCGTGCCAAAACACGCCGGCGTTAAACGCGGGGCCGATGCCCGGCTTGCTATCCCCCGGCGCAAAGGCCTGCCAACTGACCGTGATGTCGAAATCACCGCTCAGCCCGGCCTGGGTCAGCGTAGGACCGTCGTCGTAAGTCTGCGAGCCGGCTGGGCGGGCGAGCGCGAGTCTCCCGCCGACGATGGTTGCTGTCCCTGTCGTCGCAAATCCGGTCTCGACCTGCCAAGCCGCGCAGCCCAGAGTCGGCGCGGCGCCGCCCGAGCCGCCTGCTCCAGCGCCAGCCGAGCCAGCCGAGCCAGCCGCGCTGAACATGCCACCGACTGACGCGCCTGCTGAGCCGGTTGTCCCTGCCAATCCCGTGGCTCCCCCTGAGTCGACCGTCGACCCGCTCGCACCAGCCGACGTGTCAGCGCCTGCGCCCGAGCCCGCATGGCCGAGCGAGCCGCCGGCACCTGCACTCGCCGCGCCACCGGGGCCTTGACTCGAACCTCCGCAGGCGACAGCAAGCGTCGAAGTCAGCAGTCCGAACAGGAATGCGCGGTTCACGACGGAAGATCTATACGCGAAACCGCCGGACCTCGCAACGCACTCAGAGCCGGAACCCGGGGATACGGCGGTCAAACGTTACCTCGCCCTGCGTCGAGCGTGCACGTGACCGGCAACGGCATCATCTGTCACGAAGTGAAGCCAGTGACTGGAACTTACTCGCACATGATTTGGGTTTGGCGCGTCGCAGCCGAAATGAAGGACACGGTCATCTGCGAATCGGGCACCTGCCCGGCTCACTGATGGTGCGCGACAGACGACGACTCGGACGGCGGCGCAAGGTCGCTCATGTTGCCGAGAGGTCGACACTCACGAAGTCGCTCAACACCTCGTGACCCAACTTCAAGCATGCGACCCATGGCCACCCTTGGTTCCCTTTGCGCTTGGGCAAGTTCATTCCGTTGGCTCGCGCCGGCAGCCCGGCGCAGAGCCAACCGTGTTCACTACATGCCAGTGACGAGTAGCAATACCGAGTCTTGCGCTGGCACAGTGGCCGCGTAGCTCGTTGATTGACTCCCCAGGTCCTGCGCCGTCCAAATATTTCGCACGGCTGCCGTAGCGCCAAGGCCGATGTCCGCGAAGCGAACCGCAATGCTGGCCGCCGAAGTCGAACGATTGAGCAGCAAGACGGCGCGCCGCAGAGTGCCCGTGAGCACCTTGTTGTACACCTGTTTGCCTTGATCATCGGAGACCTTCACGCCCTGCTTGGCTAGGGGATCCTGATCGATCGCGATCACCTCCGCATTGGTGAACACGCTCTTGGTATCGGCATTCATGGTCGCCAGGTTATTGCCGGCCAAGAACGGCGCGCCCGAAATTGCCCAGAGTGCAAGGTGTGTCCGATTTTGCGCGCCCGAAAACCCGGTCATGCCGACGATGAGCATGTCTGGATCATTGTAGTGCCCGGGGCTCTGCGCTGTTGCGTGTTGCGCCGAGTCGAAGTTACTGAGGACCTTGCTCATATCAGCAGTTCCGCCGTAGTAGATGATGTCACCGCTGGTCCGCCACATGGTGGACAGAGCCGGCGCCCAGTTCCACGGATTTTGATTGCCCCAGTCGCAAACGGACAGTGCCAAGGGGCGCCCTGTCTGCTTCGTCGCCGCGTCGATGGCGCTGGCAATGCCTTTGTACGCGGTCTGCGCGTCGAGCTTCTCATTGTCGCCACCGCACCAGTCGACTTTGACGAAGTCGAAGCCCCATTGCGAGAACGCGAGAAAGTCCTGAGGGTAGTGCCCTTCGCTGCCAGATCCTGGAGCTGCGGGACGCCCCGTCGGGTAGTAGTAACCGCAGCCGTTTTTGCCCGCGTCGGTGTAAATGCCCGCCTTCAGGCCGAGGCTATGGATGTAGTCAGCGGCGGCCTTCATCCCGCCGGGCCATTCGGATTCGTCGATGGTGATGTTCCCCGCGCTGTCGCGGGTTCCTTGCCACCAGCCTTCATCGATGTTGACGTAGCGATAGCCCGCGTCTTTCAGCCCGCTCGATACCATCGCGTCCGCTTGGGTCTTGATGATGCTGTATTTGACGGTTCCGCCGAAGCTGTTCCACGAGGCCCAGCCCATCGGTGGTGTCGGCGTTGTGGGTTCTCCCATACCCCCGGCGCCGCTTTGGCCCATGCCCCCGGCGCCGCTTCGCCCCGCGCCCCCAGCGGCTGTGCCGGCAGCTCCGCCCTGTTCACTGCCTCCGCCGCTCAGGGCGCCTGCGCCGCCACCCATCGGGCCCTGACCACCGCCGCCATTCTCAACCCCGCCGGTTGCCGACGAGCCGCCAGTACCGCCATTGAGCCCAGCGGTCCCCGCGCCTGAGCCCACGGGCCCGCCCCCGCCGGTGCTTGTTGAAGGCGAACCCGCGCTGCCGCCAGTGCCGGCTCCGGGATCTGCATGGGAAGCCTCGGTGCTCGAGCAACCGAGACTGGTTGCCGAAAGGAGGGCGACGACACCGACGCCAGTCCGGACCCGCGTTACCGTTTGACTGCTAACTTTCATTGATCACCGCCGCTCTCAACTTTCGGGCTGGCCGACAGCGTTACTTTGCAGTGCGCTCGCCGTGACGCACGGCTCAATAGAGTAGCTTCGGTCTGCATTCGGGGCCTTCACAAAAATGAAGCACTGGGTCCGTTTGTGAACGCGGTGCTACGCTCGCGAGTGCGGCATCAGCGGATTGAGTGCGGTCCGTTTGGAATATAGGGTCTGTTTGTGAGCCACAAAAAAACAACTTCCACCGAAGCCGCGCTTTGGCGCCGCCGTTCGTTCGAAGTTCAAATGTCCGATGTGGTGGCAAGTCGCCTGCAAGGTCCGGAGCCACCGAAGGTCTGGGCCCCGCGGCTGCGGAAGTTGATCCAAACCGCACAGCATGCAGAAGAAGGGCCGTCCTGGTGGACCCCAGTCAATGCCTACTTCGGGAACGTCGAGACCCGGACGGACCCGCACAGTTACTATTGGGACGGCATGAAGCGTGTCAGTCGGCTGGACCCACCGCTCGTGTTCTTTCAGTTTGCGTTTGCGGGCTTCGGTCACTTCGAGCTCTACGGGCGCCCGCCGCACCGCATCACGCCCGGCACCGGCTTCTTCGCTGTCACTCCTTCACGGCACCGCTACTACCTTCCGCAGGAGTCCGCCGGATGGACCTTTGCCTGGCTGGGGATCTATCACCCCTACTTGGTCCGCCGCATCGCAAAACAGGTGCAGCTCACGGGGCCTATCGTGCACGCGGCGCCAGGCAGCGCGTTCGTCAAGCGCCTCTCACGCCTCGTTCGCGGCGTATTCCTCAAGGATTATTGCGACCACTACGATGTGGAAGGGGAGTTGTTCGCCTTCACGCACGCCTACGAACGGCTTGCCCAGGGGGAGCCGCACCCGGAAGGTGACGGCCTGCTTCAGGCGCTCAAAGCTCGCGTGCTCGAAAGCCCGCGGACTCGCCCGGATGTGAGCACGCTGGCGTCAGAGCATGGCTTAAGCCGCAGTGCGTACAGCCACTACTTCCGCGAGCGCACGGGGTTTGCGCCGGCTCACTTCATGACTGAGGTGCAGCTCCAAGCTGCGTCACGCTTGCTCGTCGCCACGAGCTTGCCGCTGTCGCGCATCGCCCACGACTGTGGTTTTGCGAACGCCAACCACTTCGGCAAAGTGTTTCGCCGCTTTCGACAGCAAAGCGCCGGCGCTTACCGGCGCGCGCTTCGGTAACTGTCTGTTTCAACCTGGTTACGCCGGATAAGTGAGTCTGTGGGGCACGGAACGCGACGCCGAAGGCTGCGCCGGGTGCGCCGCGGCGCGTGACCATCAACAAATTTCCACGGGCATAAGCCCTCTCAAATCGAAAATCGAGCCGGGCATTCAGCCCTCGAGTTTTTTGTGGGGGGCGCTCGGACGCCAGCAACGCACCTCGAAGTGCGCGCGGTGCCCGGCGCCGCAGGCGCCTCACCGACCCGTTTGCGCGTCCTGGCCCTTGAAGCGGCGACTCGCGCTTTCGGGTGCGCCGCACTTCGAATAGGTTGAGGGCTCGCTAACTCCAACCTGGGCGGTATCTAATGGGCGACAAGTCTCCAAAAGCCAAAGACAAGAACAAGAAGCAAGACACGGCCAGCAAAGATCAGAAGAAGGCGAGCGCCACGAACAAGGCGAGCGTGCAAGCCGCGAAGAAGGGCAAGTAGCCTTCGAGTGAGGGCCGAGTGATCGGCCCTCACTCGTCTTACTCTGTGTCGCCGTTGCGGTAGTGCTCTAGCGTTGCGATGACTACTGCACGCTGCCATTGCCGATGGTAGCGACCGGCGCCACGTGGAACGGTAAATGGTTCGCGGACATCGATCCCACCTCCGGCCTCGCGCTGATTGTACTTCGCGATACCGCGATGACGGCGCCCGTCCCAGTTGACGATCAACTATGATTCCTATGCAAATTCGAATCTGGCGTCATTCGTCCTGGTGCAACCCACGGACGGTTGGACGGCGCCCGTCACCGAGACCGAGTACCTGTGCTTCGCTGATTTGACGAGCTGGCCGCAAACCGCACGAGATGCCGCGACGTTGCCGGCCGGCTGCGGGCCGTAGGCTGACGGTCGAGGCGTAGCCCCCACACCGAGCCGCTCGGGTGAGCAGATTGCCCCTTCCGGTTCCCCGTCGTCGATGGGGAACACGGAACGGGTCCGATGCGTTTTTGCCACTCGGGGCCACGGCTCCCACACTCGAAACCGTGGCTTGCGGACGGGCGCTCACAGCCCGCTACGTGTCAAAATACCCCGGCCGTCGCGCTTTTCCTCACTCCTAGTTTCGCGGATATCGTTTGAGGTAAAACCATCAGCTGCTACGTTGTCAGCTGGCATGCCGCGTCTGGGAAGCTTTGGGCTGAGGCACCGTGTCGATTTAATCCTGCTCATCGGCGCTGTCGGTGCCAGCAGCGGGTGTGGACACTCGCGCACCGTCTCGGGTGCGCCGGCGCCCGCAACGTCTAACCTCGCCCGCCCTGCGCCGCCACCGGCAGCACCGGCAGCACCCGAGCGCGAAGCTGTGCCGATCTGGGACGCGCAGCTTGACGGCAGAGCGTTTCCCGATCACGTGCTGGCCGTAACTTGGGACGACGGGCCCGACAAACACACGATCGAGCTTGCGCGGTACCTCAGCGCTCGGCACGTCTCCGGTACGTTCTTCGTGGTGCAGAGTTGGCGCGCAGGTCTGTCGTTCGCGCCCGGCTCGGGCAGTACCGTTTTCGAGACCGGTTACGCACACCTTCCGGTCTTGCAAGAGCTCTTGCGGCTCGGTCAGCGCATCGCCAACCACACGCTCAATCACGTGAAGTTGCCCAGCGCGGCGCCGCAGCTCGCGAGCCGTGAACTCGCCGAAAATCAGCGAAATATCGATCCGTTCCTGACCGACGAGGCACGTTTTTTCCGCGTGCCCGCTGGCGCGTGGGACACGGCCGTGGCGGGCCGCACCACGGCTGATGCCTACCTCGGAAAGCTGGTCGGTCCGATCCGCTGGGACATCGATCGCAAAGATTGGGAGAACTCCACCGAGTGCGTCTCGAAGACCGCTGCGCGCGATTGCGAGCCCTGGCACGACGGCTTGCGACTCAAGCCGCAGGTGACCGCCCTTCGCTACCTCGAGACCATCGAACACTTGCGCCATGGCATCGTGCTCATGCACGATCGCGTGGGTGATGTCGGCTCACACTACGCGCTCGACGTTGCTCGCTCGCTCTTGCCCGAGCTGATCGCGCGCGGCTATGTGTTTGCGGCGCCAGTGTTGGCGTTTTCGCCCCCGGTCGGGCGCATCGCTGCGGCGGTACAAGACGCGCTCCGCGGGCTGTCGCTTCAGGGGCTGAAGCTGGTCGACGAAAATGGCGATGGGCGCGCCGATCTGTGCGGGCTCTCGGCCAACCAAACCTATTGTCTGCGCTCCGAAGAAAAGCCGGGCGCAGCGAGCGGTGAAACACCGAAGGCGTTCTTCGCTGCGCCCGAGCCGGTGGTCGGCGTGAGCGCGGCTTTGACCGGCGCATTTCCGCACCAGCTCCCGCCGGGCTGGGACACGCTGTCTGGAGCGGCATTGAGCGGTGACCTGGACGGTGACGGGGTGCTCGACCTGTGTCGCTTCGAAGCGCGTGGGCTGATGTGCGCGCGTGGTGAGGCACATGGTTACGATGCGCCGAAGCCGTGGCTCCTTCCAGCCGAGCTCGCCCTCGGCTCTGCGACCGCGCCAGTCGCGGCGGCTTTGGCCGACGTCAATGGCGATCGTCACGCCGACGCGTGTTGGGTGAGTTCCGACGAAGTGCGCTGCTCACTGTGGAAGAATGGCGCTTTCGCCGCGCCGTCGCGCTGGTTCGAGGGCTCGGCCAAGCTCGCGCTGTTCGGCGATCTCAATGGCGATCGCCGCGCCGATCTCTGTTTCCAAGATCCGCGCGGGATCGCCTGCGCTTTCTCCACCGGCTCCGCGTTTACCGGTGCCACGACTTGGCTGGGGGCGTCGAGCTTTCGTGGCGACAGCCAGCTGGCGCTTGCCGACATCAACGGTGACGGGCGCGCTGATCTGTGCGGCGTGTCGGGGGACCAAGTCGCCTGTGGGCTCGCGCCATGATGCGACCCGGGTGGCTTCGCCAAGCGTTGCGAGAGCTCTCGCCGAGCAGCCGAAAGTGTGGCAACTCCTCGAGCATCTTTGACAGCGCTCCGAAGCGAGGGCATTGGCTGGGCAAGAGACAAACATGACCGTCGCCATACTGATGCCCGCGTACAACGAAGGCGACCGCCTCTTGTGCACGCTGCACGCGGTCGAGAGCGCGGCCGCGCAGCTCGGTGGCGTCACGGTCTTTCTAGTGGACGACGGCGGCGAACCGGCCATTGCGGCCTGCGACTTGCCGGTTTCGAACGCCCAATTTCACGTCGTTCTGGCCAGGCACGCCATCAACTTGGGTCAAGGGGCGGCGCTCGAAACGGCTCGCCAGCTGGCGCTCTCGAGCGGCGAGTTTCAAGCGTACCTGACTATGGACTCCGACGGGCAACACGACGTAGCCGGCTTGCGCGCGGCGGCCGAAGCCATCGAGCGCGGCGCTGACGTGGCGCTGGGCAGCCGTTTTTTGGGTGGCTCCCGGGTACCGCGCGGTCGGCGCGCGCTGCTCCGCGCTGCTGGGCTGTTTGAGTGGGCGCTTACCGGTCGGCGCCTGGGCGACGCCCACAATGGCCTGCGCGCCTTCAATCGCCGGGCGCTCCAGGCGATCCGCATTCGGCACAATCGCATGGCACACGCTACCGAGATCACCCAGCACGTGCTGGACGCCTCCCAGTGGTCGGTGGTGGAGGTGCCGGTGGTTATCAGTTACACGCCGGAAAGTCTGCGCAAGGGTCAGCGCGCCAGCGCAGCGCTAGAGATCCTTCAGGACTTGCTGTCCCACTATCTGTTCAAGGACTCGACATGACGCTCGCCAGTTGGTCGCTTTTGGTGCTCGTGCTGGGGCTCGTGGGTTTCGACCTGGTGGCTTCGACGGGCAAGAACCGCCGGGCCCTGTTGCTACAGGTCGTCATCTTCCTCACGGGCGCGTTTTTCGTGGTGTTTCCCAGCCATGCGACCACGCTGGCGCACGCCGCCGGCATTGGGCGCGGGGTGGACTTTCTGATGTATCCGGTCGTGATCTGGCTCACTCGCGAATCGCTCTTGGCGCGGCGCCGGCGCGTCGAAGATAGCCAGAAGATTACGGCGCTGACGCGTGCGCTGGCGCTGGCCACCGCCGACCACCGGAGCATGCCGCGTTCGGCGGCGAACGCATGAGCGCCGCTCAGTTGAGCGGGCGGAACTCGCCGCAACCCGCTAGGTCCTCCGACAACTTGAGCTGGTAGCGCCGAGGCGGGTGGAACAACGCCGCCCACGCGAAGGCGTACGGTTGCCGGTGAGCGCACACCTGCTCTCCCGGTCGGATGCTGCTGAGGGTTGCTGGGTCGACGTGCTCGCGCAAAAGCTGGGCCAGGCCGCTACCCCCAGGGTAAACGTAAATGCCGCGCGTCGACCAGAGCACCACGCCGAGCGCGAGCGCGCCAGCGAAGCCAAGCGCCCGCTGCGCCGAAGCCGAGCGCTCGCGCGCGAGCCACAGGTTGGTGCAGACGAGCGTCATCATCCAAAACAGGTAGTAGCGCAGCTCGTGGGATTGCGGCATCACACACGTCAGCGCGGTCGTCAGCAAGAAACCAAGCGCCGCTACGCGCGCCGGGCGCGAGCCCCGAACGAGCGCGAACCACACCAGTACGAGCAGCTGAAAGACCACATAAGCGCCGAAAAAGCCTCCGATGCGATAGCCCCGTGCGTCGGGCGGGGTCCACTGATCGATCGACCAACGGCGGTGCGAGCCGGCTGGTGCCAGACCGAGCTCGAGCACCGAAGCCGCGAAGCGCAACGGCTGCGGCGCACTAGCAAGCCAGCGCGGGGAGGCGTGGTACGGCTGCTCGTAGCCCGGCAGTGCCAGCCCGAGCAGCTGCACTTGCTCGGGATAGAATGGATTGCGGTGGCGCACGCTGTTTTTGAGCGGCGTGGCGAAGACGAGCACTAGCGCTACGAACGCAAGCGCCAGGGCTCTGATGGCTCGGCGCCGCGAAGCGGCCAGCAGCGCGCGCAGTCCCGGCCAGGCGCGCAGTGAGAGCGCGACCAGCGCCAACAGCACCACGGGCTCCAAGAGCAGCTTGACGTTAGCCGCTACGGCCGCCGCGACGGCCGCGCTGAGAAGCGTCGCTCGGCTGGGCGGGTCCGGTTTGGCGTACGCGTCGAAGACGATCAAGAGTAGTGCCGTTGTTGCGCTGTTCCCGAGCAGATCGACGTAGCAGGAAGTCGCATGCACCAGCACCAGCGGCACAGCCAGCAGCGCTAGGCAGGTGACGCAAAAACGCACACCGAAGCGGCGCTTGAGCCACAGCGCAAGCAGCGGCACGCAGGCGAGCGCTGGCAAATTCGCCGCTTGAACGCGTCCGCTCAGGCGCCAGAGCAGCCCTTCGCAGAACTCGCCGAGTAGCGGAAAGCCATCGAAGTTTGCCTGGCCTCGGGGACTGAAGACGAGTGCATCTGGCCCCGCGAGGCCCGCCACGCGGGCCGCAAAGGGCAGATGGTAGTACCAAGCGTCCCAGTCCCGGCAGACGTCGTGCAGTGCGGCCCACGTCAGCATCACCAGAAGCGCCGCACAGGTGATGCCGAGCCACGCGTCGAGCCCGACGAGCAGCCCGCGCCGCCCTGGTTTCTGCGTCCGCGGACGAGGTTCGCGCATCATTGGTGACCCGAGTCGCGCTGGTATAGCGGAATCGTCGCGGGCTTGCGACTGGCGATGCGTAGCTCGGGCTGAGGCCCGCCGAGGCAGCTTCGCCCTTGGTCCGGTGGACCAAGCCGAGCCACGTGGGGCCGGCGCGTGGCTCAGCCCCCGGTGCGCGCTTTGCTGTCGAGTTGGCCGGCGCCGGGCTTGCTTTGCGCCTCAGCGAATGTCGTTCCTCTTACACCCAAACGCGACGGCCATCTTCCCGTCTGTGGCCGCGCTCACCCGCTCACAAGTCTGCGGGCACAGGACGACCTTCGTCGGCATCTTCGGGTCGTCGTAATACCAAGCTCCGGTGGCGGACAGCTTGCAGTCATCCGGCGTGCCCACGTAGTAGAACGTGTCGGGCTTGGCGGAGCCTTCGCGGAAGGTCACGTTGACACGTTGCCCGTTCCTGTACAGGTGCAGTCGAGCGTGCTGCCGCAGCCATCGTCCACCTTGCTGCCGCACTTGCCGGTGTAGTAGCCGCCGCACGTGCGCGGCGCGCAACAGGTTTGGTCCGTCTTGCACACGCTCGTTCCGGAGCATTTGCAAGCCACCGAACCGCACGTGTTCATCACGGTCTTGCCGCAAGAGTTGCCACAGGTGGGCAGCGCGCAGCACGTCTTGCTGCCTGCGTCACAGGCTTTGCCAGTGCCACAGCCGGTGGTCGGGCAGTCCTTGCTCCCGCAGGTGTTCATGAGCGTGACGCCGCATGCGCCGTTGCACACCGGCAGCGCGCAGCACGTGCTGCTGGCGGTATCACAGGCTTTGCCGCTGCCGCAGCCGGTGGTGGGGCACGCCCTCATGCCGCAGGTGTTGCTCAGCGTGACGCCGCATTGTGTGCCGCAAACCGGTAAGTCACAACACATGCCGGCTACTGCGCCCGTCGCCTTCTTGCAGCTCTGACTGCCGCAGCCGCAAGAAATGGTGCCGCCGCAACCGTCATTCAAATTGCCGCATTGTCCGGGGTAGAAGGTGCAATCGTGCTTCTGGCAGCAGGTGCCAGTGGCCGCAGTCGCCGTGGCGCTGCACACGCCGGCGGTGCCGCAGCCGCAATCGACAGTGGCGCCGCAGCCGTCACTCAGACCGGTGCCACATTGGTTCTTGTAGTCATCCGCACAGGTCTTGGCCGCGCAGCAGCTGCCGTCGGCCTTGCACAACTCCTTGGCTCCCTTTGCAGTGAGCGGGCAATCCTTGTTGAGCTTGCCGCTGCATCCGTCCTCGAACGAGCCGCAAGCCACTGCTTCCGCGGCGATAGGCAACGCGGGCATGCACGACGCGCCACACTTTCCGTTCGTGTTGCAGACATCCGGCTTGGTGCACGTGCCGCAATTGCCTTGCTTGCCACCGCACGCGGCCATCGTGAGTACGATCAATCTGTGTTGACTACATTCCGCATCGAGCCAAGTACGAAATTTGCGACCGCGCGTCGACGGACGTTGCGACCGTCGGCGTGCGCGCGCCCGGCCACCGGAGGGCTCGTCGTTGCTCCGGGGCGAGCGGCAGTTCGCGGGCAATCAACGCGCGGCGGCGTCGGGGCCGTTGTGTTCGTCATCATGACTTCGCGAACCCCTTGCGGGTGGAAGCGACGCTGTCAGGCCGCTCCCGCGTCATTCCGGGCGGCGTATCCTCGCGTGCACGACGCAGTGGGCTATCCAGCAGCGCGCGCGCAGCGGGCTGATCGGCGAGATCCGCCATGGCGGATCACGTGTGTGAGTGATTTTGCGCACATGCACTTCGTGTGCAACACACGTGTTGTGTCGTGTGCTAGCAACACATTGGCAACAGGGTGCGGGGCATACCGTAGCTAGGCGCGCGTGATTCCACTTCGCAAAATTGACACAAGGGCGGGCGCTGAAGCGGCGGCGGGGGCTGACGCGCCGGGGCGCGTTGCACCTGACGCGCCCAGCGCGCTGTTGCAAGCTCGCGTACAGCCGCAGCCGAGTCTGGCGCCGGAATACGGCGCGGAGCTGCTGTTGCACACGGTGCTGCTCAGTGGGGTTGGCGGGTATGTGGATGCTGCAGGGTTCGTTTCGCTCCTGGGGGTCTTTCCCGCGCACCTGACGGGGGAGCTCGTCGGGGATGCGATCGCGGTTTCCGCTGGGCACTTTGGCGCGCACGCGGCCCGGTTGTGGATGTTCCCGGTGTTCATGCTGTCGATTGCTTTGTCGTCGTTGGTGGCGCGTTTTCTGCACGGCCGCCAGCGCCATGAATTGACGGTGTTGCTCGCCCTGCTCACTGCCTCGTTGGCGTTGTTCAGCGCCTGTGATGCCGTTGCGCACGTGCTGCATCACCAGCACTTGCCCCTGTGGTTGAGTGGCAGCTGCGCCGTGGCAGCGATGGGCTTTCAGACCGCGTTGATTCGCGAGTCGCTGAACAGCTCGTGTCCCACGACCGTCATGACCGGCAACATCGCGCAGGTCATGGTGGATTTTCTTGATCAATTGGTTGGGCCAAGAGCCCGGGCGCGCGGCGTTCGTGAACGGTCGCGGTTGGTTGCGGTGAGCAGCGCGCTGCTCGCGTTTGCCATTTGCGCGACGCTCGGCGGTTGGCTGGCGCGCCGGCTCGGTACAACGAGCATCATTCTACCCACCGTGGTTACGGCCGCACTCACGGTCCGTGCTTGGGCGGCGGCTCGTAAGCCCCCAGTGCGAGCCGAGGATCCGCCGACGCCCGCGCCGTGGTTTGACGACGACGACTTTTGGCCGGACTCTTCCGAAACCGAAGCGCTCGCGCCGCTGTACTGCGCCGAGTTCGAATCGCTGACTCGCATCAAGGCCGAGCCGGTCGTGCCGGATGGCTCCATCCCCGAAGCACCCCGTCACGCTTCCGGGACCCGCCTTGCTGTTCGTTCGGGCACTGACAAATAACCCGTAAAAGCGCCATTCTTGCGGGCGGCGCCGAGCGCGTATCATGGACACCATCCCATGACTTCGCCTCGACCTCCGGCTTCGACGCTCGCTGCGGGTGCATTGCTCGGCATGTGCTTGGCAACGGTGACGCCAGGCCTGTTGTTCGTGGCCCAAGCAATCGATGCTTTGCACGGGCACAGCATTGCGCTCGCCTTTCATGCGCTCATCGCCGGGTGGGGCGGGGTAGCGGGCGCGCTCGTCGTGCGCGAGCGGTTCAGTGGCAACGGCCGCCGCTCGCTGCTCTTGGTACCGCTGTATGTCGGGAGCTATTGGCTGACGGGCACCGTGTATACGTTGGTGCAGGCGGCGCAGGCGGGGAGCCAAGCGGTGGCCGCCTTCGTGATGCTCGGCGCGATTTCGCTGGGCGTCACTACGGCGAGCATCGTCGTCGCGCTGGCCACGTGGGGCATGCTGCGGCGCTTTGCGGCGGGCTCGCTGGAAGACTCCGCTTCGTTACCGGACGCGGCCTCGACGATCGCCAAGCGAGCTTCTCGCTGGCTGCTCGCGGCGAGCGCGTTGCAAGTGGGGACGAGCGTCTTTGGCGGCCCCGTGCTGGCTGGCGTGCTCGCAGCATGCGCGGCAGTTTGTTTCTTTTTACGCGCTCGCCCTCGGCAGAAGGCGGTTTTTGGCGTGCTTGCTGGGGTGTGCGTCGCGCTAACCGGAGCGTCAGTGCAAGCCACTTTGTGGAACGGGCAAGCGCACGACCAGCAGCGCGCGGCGCTCCCCGCCTGCTCGGACGGTGAATCAGATTCACCCGTCCCCGGCGCTTACGGCATACGCGCGCGCGGCGTGCCTTTCGTGCGTGACGCGCTCGCCGTACTGCAGCTCGACCCAGCGCAGGCGCCGGCCGTTGTCTACAAGGTATTCGTCACGCTGCGCCCTACGCCGGAAGCCGACGCTGCGGACGTGCAACGCGCGGTCGAGCAAGCGCTCGTTGCGGTGGACTGCAACGAAGGCACTCAGTTGGGGCGCGTGCCGTTCGTCGTGCGCGCACCGGGTACGCGAAGCATCGACGTACAGGCGATGCTCGGCTTGCGCGCCGGTACGACGCTCGAGGCCGTACATCCCGACCTGGAAGCAAAGATCCGAGCGGCGCTGCTGCGCACCCCGCTCTCGTCGCTTGGGCCAAAGCTAGCTCTGCCCACGGCGAACGAGCTGACTGGCGTGGATACCATCACCTGGCGTGTGAACGGCGTCTCCTACGCGCCAGGCGAAGCGCTGCCGAACACCGGGAACGTGGATCTACCGGTGTTGGGACGGCTCGTGCTGAGCGCGAGCCCGCCCGACAGCGGACCGCCCTGAGCACAAGCCCCAAGTCACTCAGATCCCGAACGTGCCCTTTGCTCCGAATACAAACCCTCGTGCAGCGCTTTTGTCTGTCTTCCCAAGCCGCGCAAATTAGGGACTGCCTTCGCCGCTTTCGCTTAGCTTTCCCGGGCTAAAAGTGGGGTTCAGTGGGTCTTAGTGAGTGGGGCTTTGAAGGTCTGTTATTCAGGCCGACGCCGCGGAAAGCGTGAGGCGCTGTCAGTCAGCGCGAGCACGGGCGCGCTGTCGGGCGAGGGCGGTGACGTCGAGATCAATGGTGTCCACGCGACGTCCAAGCTCGGCCGCGCTCGCGCGGCGCTTGGAAACGCGCGCTCGCGGCGCGCCGCTCAAAAGTTACTCGAAATCAGGCCGGGTTTACGGCTTCTGCCGCACTGCCGGCCGGTCGCGGCGGCAATGTGTTAGCGTCGCTGAATGTTAGGTAAACGGACATTCGTGCAGGGCTTTGTGGAGAGCGGCTGTCCGTTGCGGGCAACGCAGTGAGCCGCCGGTCAGAGCTGCCGGGCGCAAGCTTGTTGCTCACTTTCACGAACGGAAAGACGGAACAGGTCGTGCAGGTGGTGCCACCGCTTGGGACCGCGTACGCCAGGCCCAATCCCAGCGCAGAGGCGCTCCCGCCGGAGCTTGCCTATCGAGTTGCCGTCTACGAGCACCAAGTGCACAAGAGCGTGACGGCACGCGTCGGCCTCCTGCTGCAGAACGCGGGCGCTGACACGGCCGAAGAAGTGCGCATCGAGATCGCAGTGCCGGAGCGGCTTGAGCTGACGTTCGTCGAGCAAGAGCCGCCGCCAAAGACGGTCCGCAAGACTCCCATCGTGCCGCTCGAGCCGTCACCCCGCTCGTGGAGCTCAGATTCGGAAACGCGCGCGCATTGTCGAGTCGTGCGCGTCACCTCCAGCGTCGGGCTGCCCGCCATCTTCCTCACGCTGCGTGATCACAGGGACTCCGGCTCCTTCACGATCGAAGCCAAGGTCACGTCGGTTCGCCCCCCGTTGGAGCAAACGAGTCAACTCACGGTGCAGTTCGTGGCGCAGCCACAGTGAGGCTGACGGCACGGGCGCGAAGCCCTGACACTAGGCGTCCGCCGTCAGACGGTCGGCGCCCGCGTACACGTTGAAGCCCTTCGCCCGGGCAAACCCGCACAAAAGTAGCCCGAACCGCGCTGCGGTGGAGACCGCGAGCGAGCTGGGCGCTGAAACCCCGACGAGGCCGGCGAGGCCGGCGGCGATGGCTTTTTGCACGAGTTCGAAGCTGAGGCGGCCACTCACTACTAGCAAGGCACCGTGGGCGGGGACGAGGCCATCTAAGAGCAGGCGACCGATCACTTTGTCTACCGCGTTGTGCCGACCGACGTCTTCACGCACCGCGATGAAGCCGTTGCCAGGTAGCGCAATGCCTGCCGCGTGAATGCCGCCCGTGCGCTCGAAAGTCGGTTGGTGTGCGCGCAATCGCGCCACGGATTCAGCGATGAAGGCGCGCGTGAACGGCGCGCACGCTGGCGCGGCCGCCAAGCGCTCGATCAAGTCATTGATCAGCGTACGCCCGCACAGCCCACAGGCGGCGGTGGTGAGCGTGCCGCGCCGCGTATGACCCAGTGCTTCACTGTCCAACGTGGTGCCGGGCGCCGCAGCGACGTCAATGACGTTGCCATAGCCCTCTGCACCGAGGTTCCCGCAATGAACCAAGGTTCCCAAATCCGCGCGCGTGCGAATCAAGCCTTCTGCAAGCAGAAAACCGGCGGCCAGCTCGTGATCATGTCCCGGCGTGCGCAGGGTGATCGCGAGCGGCTCCCCGGCGACGCGGATCTCGAGCGGCTCTTCCACACTGAGTTCGTCCGTGCGCGGGGCCAAGCTCCGACCCGGCTCCGAGCGCAACGTTTCGACCCGCGATACGGGCACGCTCATGGCGACGGCTCGAGGCTGATGACGACCGATTTGGATACCGGCTGATGGCTACCGTCGGCTACGCTGCCGACTGGCACTAGTACGTTGGTTTCCGGGTAGTAGGCGGCGGCGCAGCCACGCGGGATCGCGTACGGCACGAGTCGGAAGCGCTCGGCTCGGCGGCGTTCCTGCCCAAAGCGACTGATCAGATCCACGAAGCTGCCGGCCTCGAGCCCCCGCGCGCTGATGTCTTCGGCGTTCAGGAATAACACGCGCCGCCCGCCCGAGATGCCGCGGTAGCGATCATTCTCACCGTAAATGGTGGTGTTGAATTGATCGTGACTGCGGATGGTAGTTAGCAGCAGCTCACCCGCAGCCACGTCGTGCTTGGGAATAGGGTGAACGGTGAACTGCGCGCGGCCTGACTTCGTGGGGAATCGGCCCTCGCGCGGACCGTTGGGCAGATAGAACCCGCCCGGTTCGCGCACCCGCGCGTTGTACTGTGTGAAGCCGGGCACCACGTGCTCGATGTGCTGGCGAATGCGGTCGTAATCAGCGACCAGCGCGCGAAAGTCCGTGGTTGCGCGCGCGCCCAGCGTGACTTGCGCGAGGCCGGCGACGATGGCCGGTTCACTCCGCAGGTGCTCGGATGCCGGAGGCAGCACGCCGTGCGACTGATGCACGACGCCCATGGTGTCTTCCACCGTGACGAACTGCTTGCCCGTTTCTTGGTGATCGAATTCCGTGCGGCCGAGGCAGGGCAGGATCAGCGCCTGCTCGCCCGTGATCAAGTGTCCGCGGTTCAGCTTGGTGGAGATCTGCACCGTGAGCCGGCAGCGCTGCATCGCGGTCGCGGTGAAGTTGGTGTCCGGCATCGCACTCAGGAAATTTCCGCCGAGCCCGACGAAGACTTTGACGTTGCCGGCGTGCATGCCTTGGATCGCGGCCACCGAATCTAGCCCGTGCTCCTTGGGCGGCGTGAACGCAAATTCCTGGCCGAGCGCGTCCAAGAATTGGTCGCTCATCTTTTCCCAGATCCCCATGGTGCGATCACCCTGCACGTTGCTGTGCCCGCGGACTGGGCACAGTCCCGCGCCGCGTCGCCCGATTTGCGCGCGCAGTAGCGCGAGATTGGCGATCATTTGCACGTTTGCGACGCCGTTCTTGTGCTGCGTGATGCCCATCGCCCAGCAGAAAATGGTCCGCTCGGAGTCCATCGCGATCTTGGCGGCTTCTTGGATCTGCTCGCGCGACACGCCACTGTGCTCGAGAATATCCTCCCAGCTCGTCGCTTCCAAATCGGCTCGCAGTGCCGCGAAGCCTTGTGTCTGCTGTTGAATGAAATCATGCGCGAGCACACTGCCGCCCTGGCGCGTGTCTGCTTCGAGCATCTCTTTCATGACGCCCTTCAGCAACGCAACGTCGCCGTTGATGCGTACCGGTAAGAACAAGCACGCAATGGGTGTGCCTGAACCGAGCAGAGACAGCGGCTCTTGCGGATTTTTGAAACGGATCAGGCCCGTTTCCGCGAGCGGGTTCACGCTCACGATCTTGCACCCGTTGCGGGCCGCTTTTTGTAGCTCGCTCAGCATGCGTGGGTGGTTCGTGCCCGGGTTCTGCCCAATCACGAAGATCGCATCGGCGTGCTCGAAGTCCTCGAGCTTCACCGTCGCTTTGCCGATACCAATCGATTGCGTGAGCCCGAGCCCGCTGGACTCGTGACACATGTTCGAGCAATCCGGCAGGTTGTTGGTGCCGAACTGACGCACGAACAAACCGTACAAGAACGCCGCTTCATTGCTGGCGCGACCGGAGGTATAGAACGCGGCTTCGTGCGGGGAGCCGAGTCCGTTCAGGTGCTGCGCCGTCAACTCGAAAGCCGCCTCCCAACTGATCGGCTCGTAGTGATCCGCGCCTGCTCGGCGACACACCGGCTGCGTGATGCGACCTTGCTGTTCGAGCCAATGGTCGCTCTGCTTCAGCAGCTCCGGAATGCTGTGCTGCGCGAAGAACTCGGGCGTGACGCGCGCCAGCGTGGCCTCACTCGCGATCGCCTTGGCGCCGTTCTCACAAAACTCGGCCGCCTTGCGCTTCGAGTCAGGGTCCGGCCACGCGCAGCTCGGGCAATCGAAGCCGTCAGTCTGATTGACCTTCAGCAAGGTGCGAAAGCTACGCGATATGCCCATCTCGTGTGCACCGCGCCTGACCGTCTCGTAGATTGAATACAAACCGGCAGCTGCTTCGTGGCGCTTGCCGACTTTAGCGGCTCGCTCTTCCGGCGGGGGCTGCGCGCCAGGCACGTCTTGATTCAAGATCTCGGGAGGAATTTTGCGAGCCACGCGCTGAGTGTAGCCCGGGATACGGAGCCATGCTGACGCGGATTGGCTTGAGATTTCGAGCCCAAACGTGCATTTTTATAGAGCGTGGTTTCCCGTGACGCGCGTCAGGCGCTGGCTTCCAGCGCCTTCCGATACGTGCGTGCCACCAGCGCCGTCACGAAACGCCTCGGCAGTAGCTTGCTGAGGGCTGCGCCGAAGCGATTGCTGAAGCCGTTGATGTACAGGTAGTCGCGCTTGCGGAAGGCTTGGAGGCCTTCGCGGGCGCACTGTTCCGCAGACACCAGAAAGCCTTTGAGCGGCACGAAGCTTTCGCCCGCGGTCATTTCGGTGGCGATGCCGCCAGGGGCAAAGATCGTGATCGAGATCGGCTGTCTACGCAGCTCGTGCCACAGCCCGCACGCGAAATGGATCATGAACGCCTTCGTGCCTGAGTACGCGCTCTGATATGGCACGGGCTGCAACCCCGCCATGCTTGCTACGAACAGCAGCCCGCCGCCTGGTTGACCGCTAATGATGCGCGGCACGAGCGCGTCGGCGAAGCGCACCACGCTGGTCACGTTGGTATGCAGCATGGCGTCGAATGTGTCACTGGCCAGCTCTGCCTGCGGTCCGAAGTGCGTTACGGCCGCATTCAAAATTGCCGCGTAAACAGGCGGCCCGGCTAGGATTTCTCCCAACACTCGCGCAACATCCGTCGCTTGCGACAGGTCGGCGACTAACGGAATGACCTGGACGCCGGCAGCTTGCTCGAGTTCCGCGCGCAGCTCTTCGAGGCGCTCCTTGCGGCGCGCCAGCACGATCAAGTTTGCCCCGTGATCGCGCGCCAACTGCCGCGCAAACTCGCGGCCCAACCCCGCAGAGGCACCCGTGACGAGCACCCAACGACCGCGAAAGTCCATCGCCTTTGCCATGCTGAGCGACATAGTGCGCTAAGCTCGGAGCCGTCAACGTGCTTCGGGGCACGCTGAGCGCGGGGCGCTGCTCGCCCTCGTCGCGCTTCCGTGTATGCTCCGCCGCCGATCGCGCCAAGCGATCCCGAAAGGTCAGGCCAGACATGAAATACAGGAAACTCGGCTCCGCCGGGGTGAAGGTTTCGGAGCTTTGCCTGGGAGCAATGACGTTCGGGGAGGCCGACGACAAGTCATTCATGCACAAGGTCGGCAGTGACGAGAGGACGTCGTTTGACGTGCTGAATCGCGCGCTTGAGCTCGGTATCAACTTCATCGATACCGCGGATGTGTACGGTCAAGAGGGCCTGAGCGAGCGCATCATCGGTGCCTGGTTCGAACGCGACCAACGGCGCAATGAAGTGGTGCTCGCGACCAAGTTCCGCTTCACGATGGGTGACGGCCCGAACAAGAGCGGCGCCTCGCGCTATCGCATCATCAAATGCGTGGAACACAGCCTCAAACGCTTGCGTACGGATCGCATCGATCTGTACCAAATCCACATGCAGGACATCGACACGCCCGAAGACGAAATCTTGCGCGCGCTGGATGATCTGACCAGCCAAGGCAAGGTGCAGTACGTCGGCTGCTCCAACTACGCGGCCTACCGCCTGATGGATTCTTTGTGGCTCAGCCGAACCAAGAACCTGTCCGCATTCGTTACGCTGCAAGCGCAGTACAGCCTCGTCGCTCGCGAAATCGAACGCGAGCACGTACCGCTGTGCCGCGAAAACGGCCTCGGTATCCTGCCCTGGTCGCCCCTCGCCGCCGGCTTTCTGAGCGGCAAATATAGCAAGAATCAGCCGCCGCCGGCCGGCACGCGCCTCGAGCAGTGGAAGGACCGCCTGGCCGGCTTCGATAACGATCGCAATTGGCGCATCATCGACGCCGTGCGCGCTGTCGCCGCGGAAGTTGGCGCATCCCCTTCCGCCGTCTCGCTCGCCTGGCTGCTCAAACAACCCCAAGTCAGCTCCGTCATCTTCGGCGCGCGCAACATCGCCCAACTCGAAGACAACGTGAAAGCCGAAGACGTCAGCCTCAGCGCCGCCCAAGTCAAACAACTCGATGAAGCCTCCAACTTCGACGTCGGCTACCCCTACGCCTTCATGAAGAACATCCAAGGCCGCTGGTAAGCCGCTCCGTGTGTTGCCACTGATGATGGGGTAGTTGCTCCCAACACAGCCGACCCAACACGCCCTGGCGCGCGAGCGCGCCAGGTGCCCTCAAGCGCCCGCAACGCGGGCGCGAGGGCACTTCATCCATTCACACTCGCCAGGCGAGATTTTGGAGGCGTTGTGCGACGGCAACGGCGTCGCGTTGCGAGGTGCGATGCTGGATCACGGGCGCCCACTCAGAACAGCGAGCCTTGGTTCTTAGCGGGCTGCTTTTCGCCCAGGTGCTCGTACGCTTTCTTAGTAGCGATGCGTCCACGCGGCGTTCGGCCGAGATAGCCTTGCTGCAGTAGATACGGTTCGTAGACGTCTTCGATGGTGTCGCGGGGTTCGGCGAGCGCGGCGGCTAACGTTTCCACGCCCACGGGGCCGCCTTCGTAGTGTTCGATGAGGATGCCGAGCAGGCGGCGGTCCATCTCGTCTAAACCGGCGTGGTCTACGCCTAGGCGCTCGCAGGTATAGCGCGCGATTTCGCGCTCGATTTTGCCGGTGCCTTGGACTTCCGCGAAGTCACGGACGCGGCGGACGAGGCGGTTGGCGACGCGCGGAGTGCCACGCGAGCGCGTCGAGAGTTCGCGCGCTCCTTCTTTATCGCAGGGAACACCGAGCAGGCGTGCGCTGCGCAGGATGATTTTTTCGAGGTCTTCGGGCGGGTAGAAGTCGAGGCGGAGCGTGACACCGAAGCGCTCTTGGAGCGGTTTGGTAAGTAGGCCGGTGCGGGTGGTGGCGCCGATCAGCGTGAAGGGTTTGATGTCCAGCGTGATGCTTTCGGCGTAAGCGCCTTCGCCCATCATCACGTCGATGCGAAAGTCTTCAATCGCAGGGTAAAGCGCTTCTTCTACCGTGGCGCTGAGGCGATGAATCTCGTCGATGAATAGGATGTCACCGCGGCCGAGCTTGGTGAGTTGGCCTGTGAGCAACCCCTTGTGCTCGACAGCGGGGCCGCTGGTTTGGTGTAGGACGACGCCCATCTCTTTGGCCAAGATGTGCGCGAGCGTGGTCTTGCCGAGGCCAGGCGGGCCGCACAGCAAGATGTGATCGAGCGGCTCATTGCGGCGACGCGCTGCCTCGACGTACACCTTGAGATTCTCGCGGTGTGTTTTTTGACCGACGAACTCTTCTAGAGATTCGGGGCGGAAGAGGCGATCGAAACGCTCGTCTTCCGGGCGGGAGACGGTTCCGAGGACGCGCTCCGGTTCACCCTCGGTTGCAGCGGGTGCGGCACTAGCGCGTGGTTTTTTGGCGGCCATCGTCTCGAGCGCGCGAGTGTAGCAGTGTTGCGCGGCGATTCACATCCGCGTGGAAATGGGTGGGGCTAGGCGTGACTCGGCGTCGCCCGTGGGCAGCAGAATCGAGAACACCGCGCCGTGGCCGCCGAGCGGCGTCACAACGACCGACCCGCCGTGCAACTCCACGACCGAGCGCGCGAGCCGCAACCCGAGCGCGAGCCCGCGGTGTTCGCTTGGGCCGAGCGCAGGACTCGGGTCGAGCAGTGCCTCGAGTTTGTGCGCGTCCACGCGCGACCCCGGCACTTCGACGTCGAAGCGCACGCCCTCAGGATCTGGGACCACTTGCACGTGCACGGCCGCCGACTCGGACACGCGCACGGCATGACCGATGAAGGTGGCCAGCGCGCGTGGCATGCGCACGCGGTCCACGCGCACGAAGCTCACGCCCGGCGAAATGTCCGAGAAAATATCGACGCCACGGTCCCCGCCCAAATCTTTGCCTTTGGCGACGGCCTCCGCGAATAACGAGCGCACGTCACATTGGTCGACCACCAAGCTCAACTGTCCGGCGTCCACGCGCGCCGCGTCCAAAATGGTCTCGATCAGCGCCAGGAGTTCGCGACCACGGCGGTCGATCAGGCTCAAGCTTTCGCTTTGCCCGGCGCTCAAATCTTCGCTCTTTCGTACCAGTTCGGTGAACCCCAAAATGGCGTTCAGCGGGCTCTTTAGATCATGGCTCACGCTGGCGAAGAACAAGCCACGCATGCGCGCAGTGGCCTTGCGCGCGGTGATCGCGCGCTCTTGCGCTTGGGCGAAGATGCGGAAGCGTGCCGCCAAACGCTCAATGGCCAGCCCGAGACGCGCCACTACTCGAAAGCGTGCCGAGCGCACCACGTGCGTGCCGCCGCTGAGCACTGCGTCGGTGCCGAGCTCACGCACATCCTGCGTCGCCACGCGCAAGTCTTGCCCCAGCGCTCGCCCGAGCGCGATGCCGAGGCCGCTCGCGATGCCCGTACCGAGCAGAGCCACCAGCACGAATGAAGCGCTGAGTAGGCCGACCACGGAACCCTTGAAGTGCACCTTCGCGCTGCCTTCATCCAGCGGCGTGACCACGGTCACGACGCCGTCGTCCCCGCGCTCGACGCGGTAACCGTCGGGCCGGTCGCGTACTGCCGCTGAAAAACCGAGCGCCTTGCCCTGCGCGATGGCGCCCTCCAAGCCGGCGCCGGGCACCACGCCAGGGCGCAATTCTAGCGAAGCGCGAGCAAAAACGCGCGCCGTTTCCTCGCGGCTGTGCTCGTCCGCGCGGCGCAAATGCGAGCTTACGATCAGCGCGCAGCCGAAGACAAGGAACACGACCGGCGTTGTCACGGCCGCTACCAAACGACGCGGTATACGCTGCGAGATCACGCCGCGCGCGTTCGCTTCTTCCACCACCTCCCGCATCACCTCGGGGGGCGCCAATTCGAGCGCGCGCAGGAACGTGGAACGCACCACGACGAACATCGGCAGTGAAGCGGCGGCGACGATCACGACGCCCAACAACGCCAAATTGATGCCCGTCGAGAGATCTACGATCTTGGGGCGGAGCACCGTGTGAAACAGCACGATGCTCAGAACCGACGTGGCTAGCCAACTGAACACGACGACCGAAGGCTCGTCGCTCAGGGCAAACAGCTCACGCGCCTCCACCGCTTTGGAGCCGACGGACAGCGAGCGCAACAAGAAGCGGTACCGGCGTAGCCGCCAAAAGCTGCGCGCCAAAGACAGCATGCCCGCGACGAGCACGGCTTCTGCCAATGTTTCCGCGCCTTCCAGCGCGACCTGCCCGTCCAAAACCAAGAAGTGCGACGTCAAGATCGCGAGCAGCGCGCTCACCGCGAGTGTGAAGACGAGCTCGATCACGAGCGCGCGTGAAATAAGCCGAGCGGCGCCGGGACTCATCCGAAATCCCCCGTATTCATGGCCTCTCGTGCTGGCGGCAGGTCAAGCGGGGGCGGAGCGACCAACGGCGGGCGGGAAGGAAGCACGATCGTGAAGGTGGAGCCTTTGCCGAGCTCGCTCTTCAAATCAATGAAGCCGCGATGCATTTGCACCAGGCGGCGCGTGATCGCGAGCCCGAGACCCGTCCCCACGCGCTGCCGCCTGACGTCACCCGCTTGCCAGTACTCTTGGAAAATCGCGTCGTGGTCCTCACGCGCGATGCCCGGCCCGGAGTCAGTGACCGCAATGGTGACGCCGCCGTCGCGCGGGTCGATGCGCAGCATCACGCCACCGCGCGACGTGAACTTCACCGCGTTGCCCACGATATTGCCGATGATCTGCCGCACGCGGCGCGCATCAGCGTACGCCATCGCGCGGTTGCCCACGGCGCTGATCTCCAGGTTCTTCGCCTCGGCCGCAATGCGTGCCTCGCGAATCACTTCTTGGCCGATCGACAGCACGTCGATCATCTTGCAATTGATGCGCAGCTCACCGGACTCGAGCGCGGACAGATCGAGGATGTCGTCGATCAGCGCGCGCAGGTGCTGTCCGCTGTTTCGCACCACGGATAGATTCTCCTGCGCGTCCGCGCTGAGCGGCCCGTCCACCTCGCTCAAGAGCACGTCCGTGAAGCCCAAAATGGCGTTCAACGGCGTGCGCAGTTCATGGCTCAGAGCCGCCAAAAAGTCGCTGCGATCGCGGTCGTAGGCGAGCGCGCCGGACAAGTCCTGACGGTAGGCGTGCTCGGCCGCGGTGAACCGGTCTACTAAGACGTTGAACGCGCTGGTGAGTAGCCCCACCAAATCCACCGAGCGCACGGGAATGGGCTTGCCAGTAGGTTCGGTCCCCTCACGCGCCATCTCCACGATGCGGTTCCGCACGAAGGTCACGTCCGCGTGCACATCGCGCGCGAGGGCCAAAGCCACAAGTCCCGCGACGCCCACCAAAATCGCCGTCAGCGTGGCCACGGACGCCAACAAGGAGCCGGTGGTGAAAGGCGCTTCCGCCGCCGCGACGAGGGCCAGCACGTTCATGTATTCTCCGGTCGGCGCTTGCAGCGCCGCAGAAAAGAAGCGCGCACGGCCAACCGTGGTCGTTGTTTCGCCTTCGCCCGACACGAGCAGCTCCAAAATCTTCTCTTTGGGCGGCGTGCCTTGGGTGCCGTCGAAGATCACCCTGCCGGCGGCGCTCACCAACAGCAGCTCGGCGCCGGAACGCCGCGCTGCGCGGTCTAACACCGTGCCGCGGTCTTCCTCCGAAGTACTACGCAGGCGTTCTGCCAAGGTGAGCGAGAGCAGCTTGGCGCGCAGCCCCGCGGCGTCGTCACTCTGAGTTCGTAGCCGCACCGTGCCGAGCACTGCGAGCGCCAAACCCGCCGCCAACCCGACCACCAACACCACCGCCGGCGCCAAAATCAGGAACGGGATCTTCCTGAGTCGGGCATTCCCTCCGGTCGCTTTGGCGATCATCCCTGGTGTCTAGCCGAGTTTAAGGCCGGGCCGCCAAACTCCGGACACATTTACCTGTCGGGGAGACCTCGCTCGACAGTGGAATCGGCGGAAACCGCTGCTATCTGGATGCGGTCGGTTGGCTTGCACAGCCCGCGCGCCCGTGGGGCTTGACTCATGGCATTGCGGTCATACGTTGCTGGAACGATGGAGGTTGCCTGCGCGTCTTGTTCCACCCGCAATCGCGTGCCCGCCAAGCGCCTTCGGGATAAAGCCAAGTGCGCCAAGTGCAAGGCCGCGTTGCTGCCGCTCGAGCAGCCCGTTGCCGTCGCCAGCGAGCAAGATTTCGACGAGCTGGTGCGCGATGCCACCGTGCCCGTTTTGGTGGATTTCTGGGCTGCTTGGTGCGGCCCGTGCCGCATGGTCGCGCCTGAGATGGAGAAGCTGGCGCGTGAGCGCGGGGATCGCGTGATCGTGGCGAAGGTCGATACCGAGGCGTTACCCAGCGTTGCCCAACGCTTCGGCATCCGCAGTATCCCGACCATGGTTTTGTTCAAGAGCGGCAACGAAGCGCGCCGTTTGAGCGGCGCCATGCCCGCCGCAGAGATAGCCCGGCAGCTCGCGTTGTGAGCTCCGCGTAGACGCTACTCGTCACTCGATAGCCGCGCGAAAATCGCGTGGTCCAGCCAACGTGCCCCGACGAGCTCCGCTTGCCGCGCGATACCTTCGAAGCGAAAGCCGAGGCGCGCGATCACGCGCAGGCTGGCGCTGTTGTCCGTGGCGGCGGCGCAGCGAATGCGGTGCA
This sequence comes from Polyangiaceae bacterium, assembly GCA_039936055.1. Lineage (GTDB taxonomy): Bacteria > Myxococcota_A > Polyangia > Polyangiales > Polyangiaceae > PMG-095. Next base: position 36,280 of record JBDTJC010000455.1, read on the forward strand.
TGGCCATGCGCGCGAACGCGAAGTCCACACACGCGCGTGCTGCCTCCGTCATGATGCCGCGGCCCGTTGCCTCGCGCTTCAGCCAATACCCGAGCTCGCATGACCGGTGTAGATGCACGCATGAGTCGAGCCCGACCACGCCCAGCAGTTCGCGCGATTGTCGATCGCGAATCGCGAAGCGTACCGCGCGGCCGCCATCCCAGTCCGACACGCAGGCTTCGGCGTAACGCACGCTCGCTTCGGGCGCGTTGTTGAACGGCACCCAGGGTAGCCAGCGCTCCAGGTGCCAGCGCGATGCTTCCACCGCATCCCACAGTTCGGCCCCGTCACCGAGTTCGAGCGGCACGAGCACGGTGCGGCCCGTCTCAAGCGGTGCACGGCGAATCATGGCGCGTGATGGAATCGACAATAGGTGCGCCACAGGTTGCGATCCCGGGTAAGGCCCAGCGGCGGTTTCGCGGTTTTTCAAGGGCATTCCGTGCGTAGCGCAAAGACCTCAAGGTGCGCAGACTCGTAGTCGCGCCAGGAAATGTACCACTGCCCAGGCTTTTCGCCCGCCGCCACGTCGGGCTGCGGCTGAAAACCGCTGACTCGGCTGAGGGAAGTGACCGCGCCCAGGCCGTCACGGGTCAGCGGAGCGAGCCGCAGGCGGGAGTCGTCGAACCAGGAGATGACTGCGCTGCTACCCGCTGCTGCCACGGCGGGCCGCATGACCTTGGCCGGCAAATCACGGCGCCAGAGCATCTGCCCTTTGTCTTTTTCGAGGAACGCCACCGCCCCGCCCGCTTTCTCGTCGTCCCAAGCGACGTAGCAACCGTCGTTGGCGCAGGCGATCACCGGCGTGGTGTTCTTACCGTTGCGCGAGCTCACCATCTGCGCTTGGCCGAGGTAGCGCTCTTTGCCGACTGTCTTCTTGCTCGAGACGAGGCCCGTCTTCAACATCGGATCGTTCAGCGCGATGCGCTGCACGTAAATTGGGATGTGCTCGAAGCCGCGGTTGACCGAGAACGCGACGTACAAATACCCGGCCTGCACGGCGGCGGTCGGGGTGCTGGCGACGCTGACCGCGCCCTTGGCCGCCGGGATCGCCGTCAGGCGAATCGGATCGCCAATCGGGTTCAATTCGGCATCCAGCTCGCGGGCCATGATGTCGGTCGAACCCTTGTCGACCTCTTCCTGCCATACCGCCCAGAACTTGTCGTCGTTGACGGCCAGCGCGGCGTACAGATCCCCCTTTTTGATGCTCGAAATGCGCTTCGGCGGGCTCGCGATGTGCCCATCGTGAGAGATGAAACGCGCGAACACGCCCGGCTCGGTGCCGCCATCATCCCAATACAAGAGCACGTACTTATCGCCCGCCGGTAGCAGCTGCGCTTGGCGCGCGGACGACACTTCAGGCGTCAGCGAAACCTCGGGCGCGGTGCGGCGCAGCGCGCCGTCCAAGAGTACCGCGTAGGCCTGCTTCTTTTTCGCGTCCTGGTGATTGTCGATCCACACGAACACCGTGCCCGCACTGCTATGGAGTAGCGAAGGCCGCGATGCTGGGACCTCGATCGCATAGGGGCGTGGCCGGCTGATGCCGGTGAGCTTGCACGGCCCACTCGGCTCCTCGATGGCGATCGACATATGCGAGAGCACCGAGCGCGCCACGGCGGTGCCGCCCTTGAGCGCATCCTTGAACGTGTCTAGTGCGCCCTTGCCGTCACCCGCGGCGAGCTGTTCTTGGCCGCGCGCGATTTTTTCCCCGGATGCGTCGGCTTCCGCGGCGCGCGCTGACTGCACGGCCGCGGGGTTCAGCGCAGCGGCCGAACTGCGCGGCTTCACGGTCGCTGTGTGCACGGTTTTGGGCTGTCCGGGTGGATGCAGCACGTACAGCCACACAGCGTACGCGCCTAAACTGAGCGCCGAAATCAGCATCAAAATGGAGATCGCGCGGCCCGTGCCGGATTCGGGGCGCTGCGAGTGCACCACCTCGTTCAACAACTGAAGCGCCGGCTCGCCGGGGGGCTCGCGCGTGGTCGGCGGTTCGCGCGCGCTCATCGGGCCGCTGATCGGCGCGGACGCCTCGCCAGCCATTAGCTCGTCCACGACGATGCCCTCGTCGTGGCTCGACAAGGACATGGAACGCGAAGCTGGGCGCTGGCCGAGCAGCGACTTGGCGAGCGCGTCGGACAGCTCCTTGGCGGTCTGGAAGCGCTTGTCGGGGTCGCGGTCGAGCGCGCGTGCGAACCAAGCGTCGAAGGTCGGCGGCAAGTCCGGGCGCAGCTTGGTCGGGCGGGGCAATGGCGCGCTGGCAATCTGCGCCAAAATCATGGCCACGCCTTGCTCCACGTTCCACACCGTTTGCGCGGTGAGGCACTCGTACACGATGCAGCCGAGTGCCCACAGATCCGCGCGGTGGTCGACCTCACCCTTGCCCTTGGCTTGTTCCGGGCTCATGTACGCGGGCGTGCCGAACAGCGCCCCTTCCCGCGTTAAACGCACGGTTTGTGCGTCGGCGGCGGTGGGCTCGTAGAACTTCGCGAGACCGAAATCCACGATCTTGACGACGAGCTTGCCGTCCTCGTCTTTGGTCAGAAAAATGTTCTCGGGTTTGAGATCCCGGTGCACGACGTTCGACTCGTGGGCTTTGGCCAAGCCGCGCGCGGTATGAGTCGCGATGCGCACCGTGGTCTCGACGTCAATCTGCCGCACGCGCGTCATCATGTCGTACAGGCTTTCGCCCTCGAGCAGCTCCATGACGAGGAAGGGGCGCTCCTCGAACATGCCCGAGTCGTAGACGTCGCAGATGTAAGGGCTCCGGATGGCAGCTGCAGCGCGCGCCTCGCGGATGAAGCGCTCGCGCACGACGCGCGAGGTGATCAGCTCAGCCGCGAGGATTTTGACCGCGACGCGCTTGCCGATATCGATGTGCTCGGCTTCGTAGACCGCCGCCATTCCGCCACGACCAATCTCCTTCGTGACCCGGAACTTGCCCTCGAGGACTGTCCCATCTGGGACTTGAGACTGATTCTGAGACGACATGACGAAGGCGGGTGTGAGCGGGAGTGGGCGGCGGTAGAGCGAGTCACGGGTTCGCGACTGAGCGCGGTACAGTACCCGATTGTGTCGGCCTCAGCGGGCCTCTCAGCCTGCGGCTTACCGGCCGGAAATGGCGCCCCAGTTTGTGTTGTGCTCGACCTAAGCCCGGGAAAGGTTTTGGATTGCGGGAAGGCGACGCCCGCGTGCCAAAGCGCCGCAGATCTTGAACACCCTTGTTTCCAAATCGAAAGAAAAGGACTGATTTTTCCTGAGCGGAACATTGACTCGAATCGGAAACAATCCGGAAACACGGACCCCAGTACCTCCAAACTACCTGCCGAACTGCGGTAGGCCTGAGACGAACCGAGCGGTGCCCCCGCGCACAGGAGGGGAGGCCTCGCAAGGCGCTGTTACCCCCCCAACAGGAGAGAGCCAGATGAAGAAGGTCGAGGCGATTATCAAGCCGTTCAAGCTGGACGAGGTCAAGGATGCCTTGTCGGAAGTCGGTATCCAAGGCATGACCGTGACTGAGGTCAAGGGCTTCGGACGCACCGGCGGCAAAAAGGAAGTCTACCGCGGCTCCGCTTACGTCGTGGACTTCGTGCCGAAGGTGAAGATCGAGATCGTCGTCCCCGACCAGATGGTCCACCAGGTGATCGACGCAATCGAGAAGAGCGCCAAGACTGGCCGCATCGGTGACGGCAAAATCTTCGTGAGCCCGGTCGACGAAGCGGTTCGTATTCGTACGGGCGAGCGCGCCGAAGAAGCGATCTAACGGTCGCTCGGCTGCGTCCGTGACGGTGTTCGTCGCGAACGACGCGCGGGAGACCTACTGCCGGAACGTCACCTGACCTCTCCACCAGAGGGTTGGGTGGCCGGAAAGCCGGCAGTAGCCCCGGGCGCCCGATAGCGATACACGTAAGCTCATGGATGCGAAAGAAGCCATCGAGCTGGGCAAGAAGCACGAAGCGGTCATGGTCGACCTGAAGTTCATCGACCTGATCGGCAAATGGCAGCACACCTCCGTACCGTTTCAGCGCCTGACCGGGGATGCGTTCGAGGAGGGGTTCGGGTTCGACGGCTCGTCGATCCGCGGCTTCCAGCCCATCAACTTGAGCGACATGCTGCTCATCCCGGATCCCAGCACGGCCGTGCTGGACCCGTTCACGAAGTACCCGACGCTGTCGTTCCTGTGCACGATTCAGGACACGTTGACGCGTCAGAGTTACTCCCGTGATCCGCGGTACATCGCGCGAAAGGCGGAGGCCTATCTGCAGTCCACTGGCCTCGCCGACACCTGCTACTTCGGGCCAGAGGCGGAATTCTTCATCTTCGATGACGTGCGCTTCGACGTGAAGGGCAATGAAGCGTTCTATGCCGTCGACTCGATCGAGGCGAGTTGGAATAGCGGTCGTCATGAAGCGCCGAACCTCGGTCACAAGATCCGCGCCAAGGAGGGCTACTTCCCGGTTCCCCCGCAAGACACGCACATGGATCTGCGCACCGAGATTTGCTTGGAGCTCGAGCGCGTCGGCATCGAGGTGGAGGTGAGCCACCACGAAGTCGCGAGCGCCGGCCAAGGCGAGATCGACATGCGCTTCGATAGCTTGCTCAGGTGCGCGGACAAGCTGATGTGGTTCAAGCACGTCGTGAAGAACGTGGCACATCGCAACGGCCGCAGCGCGACGTTCATGCCCAAGCCGTTGTACGGTGACAACGGCAATGGCATGCATTGCCATCAGTCTTTGTGGAAAGACGGCAAGCCGCTGTTCGCTGGTGACGGCTATGCGGGCCTGAGCGAGATGGCGCTGTACTACATGGGCGGCATCCTCAAGCACGCGCAGGCACTCGCTGCGCTCACCAACCCGACCACCAACAGCTACAAGCGCTTGGTGCCCGGCTACGAAGCGCCCGTGAATTTGGCCTACTCCAGCCGCAACCGCTCGGCCGCGGTCCGTATTCCTACCTACTCGCCGTCGCCGAAATCACGTCGCCTGGAACTGAGGTTTCCGGATCCCACCTGCAATCCGTATCTCGCCTTCTCGGCGATGATGATGGCTGGCCTCGACGGCATTCAGAACAAGATCGATCCCGGCGCGCCGCTCGACAAAGACATTTACTCACTGTCGGCCGAAGAGCTGAGGGACGTGGACCGCATGCCCGCATCACTGGAGGAGTCGCTGGATGCGCTCGAAAGTGATCATGAATTTTTACTCAAAGGCGACGTGTTCACGCAGGACTTGATCGACATGTGGATCGACTACAAGCGTGAGCATGACGTGCAGGCTTCGCGTCTGCGCCCCACGCCATTCGAGTACTACCTGTATTATGACGTGTGACTTCTGTCGGCCGCGCCGCGCGTAAGTCACGTTGGCGCGTGCAGTGAGCGGCAGGCGGCTCGCTCTCACAATGTAGGCGCTAGTCCCACATTGCGTGCCGCAACAGATCGAAACGGATGAGGGACAGCAAGCATCTGCTATGCTTGAAGGGCGGTCTCTCGCATTCCAATCAGCGTGGGGCCAACACGAACTTGGCGGACGACGAGCTATACGAGTCGACACTAGAGGTCACGATTTCGCGCGATATGCGCAGTCTGATCCGTGTCTCGGCGCAACAGCAGGCGCTACTGCTGGTTCTCTCCGGTCCACGTCTGGGCAATCGCACCGTATTGTCCGATGCCGCGATCGAAATCGGCCGCGGCTCGACTTCTGGGCTCGTGCTGGATGCGGATTCGGTCAGCCGTCGCCACGCGAAGATCGAACCGATGGGCGCCGGTCATCGCCTGACCGACCTCGGGTCGACCAACGGCACGTACGTGAACGGCCTGCGCGTCAGGGAGCATGAGCTCCAAGACGGTGACCGCCTGCAAATCGGCAAAGCGCTGCTCAAGTACTTGGCCGGCGGTAACATCGAAGGCGCGTACCATGAAGAAGTGCAGCGCCTGATGAGTTTCGATGCGCTCACCAACGTGCATAACAAGCGCTACTTCGACGACAATCTGCGCGTCGCGCTGTCCGCCGCCGAAACGGGCCCCGTGACCTTGCTCGTGCTGGACATCGATCACTTCAAAAAGGTGAACGACACGAACGGCCACATGGCGGGTGATGCCGTGCTCTGCGCGACCGCCAATATCGTGAAAGCAGCGTTGCCGCGCGAGTACTTGTTCGCGCGCGTCGGCGGTGAAGAGTTCGCCGTGATCTGCCCTAATACATCGCTCGCGACCGCGAAGGTGTGTGCTGAGCGCATCCGCCTCGCCGTCGCCGGCAACCTGCCCACGTTCGAAGGCAAGCCGCTCCCGGTCACGGTTTCGCTCGGCCTAGCCGAATACAAACCCGGCACCGAGGAAGAGCCCGAAGCCCTCTACGGCCGCGCCGACGAAAAGCTCTACCAAGCCAAAGACTCCGGTAGAAACCGCGTCTGCGCGTAAGCCGCAGCACAACCCAGCCAGGACCTCGCGCAGCCTGGAGCGGCGCCTACGAGAGCTTGCGCCGCAGGTGGTTCAGTACGTCCATCCGGGTGATGAGGCCGGAAAAACCTTGTTGGTCACGCACGATGACGACCAAGCCTTGGTTGAACAGGGGCATCAGGGATTCCAGCGCTGCCGCCCTGTCCACCGTCACGAGCTTGGTGCTCATGAACTCACGCACCAGATTGCGGAAGATGCCGGCGTCGCCGTGGGTGGCGAGCAGCAGGTCGGATTCGTCCACGATACCCACGATTTCACCGTGCTCGAGCACCGGCAATTGCGACACGTCATACAGGCGCATCCGCGAATACGCGATGAGCAGCGTGTCGGTCGGCGCGACGGAGACGACTGCGCCGGTGTCAGCGCGCCGTGAAATGACGTCCCGCAGATCACCGTAGCTGGTGCCAGGCAAGAAGCCCTGATCGCGCATCCAATAGTCGTTGAACATCTTCGACAGGTATTTGCCGCCGCTGTCGCAGATCAGGCTGACGACGCGCTTCGGCGTGGTTTGCTCACGGCAATAGCGCAGCGCGGCCGCGAGTAACGTGCCCGACGAGGACCCGCCGAAGATCCCCTCGGCTTTGAGCAACTCGCGCGCCGCGCGAAAGCTCTCTTCATCGCTCACGGTGTATGCCTTGTGAACGCGAGACAGGTCGCAAATGGAGGGCACGAAGTCTTCGCCGACGCCTTCCACGAGCCACGAGCCCGCCGTGCCTACTTTTCCGGTCGCGATGTAGTCCGCGAGAATCGAGCCTTTCGGATCGGCGAGCACCAACTCCACGTGCGGGCCGACCTTCGCGAAGTACCGGCTGAGGCCGGTCAACGTGCCGCCCGAGCCGACGCCGCACACCACAGCGTCCAGCTTGCCGTCCATTTGCTGCCAGATTTCCGGCGCGGTGGTCAGCTCATGGGCAAGTGGGTTGGCCGGGTTGGCGAACTGATTGATGAAATACGCGCCGAGCTCGTTCGCGATGCGTTCCGCGTAGTCTTGGTAGTACTCTGGGTGCCCCTTGCCGACGTCACTGCGCGTCATGCGCACTTCCGCACCCAGTGCGCGCAAGTGATGCACCTTTTCTTGGCTCATCTTGTCCGGGATCACCAAGACCAACTTGTAACCCTTACGCGCGGCCACGAGCGCCAAGCCCAACCCCGTGTTGCCGGCGGTGGCCTCCACCAGAGTGGCGCCCGGGCGAATCGCGCCGCTCTTCTCTGCGGCTTCGATCATCGATAGGCCGATGCGGTCCTTGATCGAGCCGCCCGGGTTTTGGTTTTCGAGCTTCAGGTACAGCTCACACGGACCGGTGTCCATGCGGCTCACGCGCACCAGCGGGGTGTTGCCGATCAGCGATAAAACATCCGGAAACGGAGGCTCCAGCTCGGGCATCCAGGGATCGTGACGCTTTACCGCCCGATCCGCAACGCACACATCAGTGCGGTGGAGTCCGGGCTTTTGGTGGCTCCACAGCCGAACGCCTTGTCCTACCTTTGGGCGTGCCTCAACTCGCGGCCGCTGCGAGCGCGCCTTCCAAGTCTTTCCAGAGATCTTCCACGTTCTCGATGCCGACGGAAAGGCGCACGAGGCTGTCGCTGATGCCGAGCGTTTTGCAAGTCTCGGCGGGGATGGACGCGTGGGTCATCAGTGCCGGGTGTTCGGCGAGGGACTCGACGCCGCCAAGGCTTTCGGCGAGGGCGAAGATGCGCAGGGCTTGCAGGAACTTGCGCGACCCGTTGAGGTCGGTCGCGAGGTCGACCGAGATCATGCCGCCGGGGCCGGACATCTGGCGCGCCGCGAGCTCGTGTTGCGGGTGCGATTCGAGGCCCGGGTAGTGCACTTTACTGACGCGGCGATGCGCGGCGAGGCGGGTCGCGATTTCGGAAGCGCCGGCCACATGCGCGCGCATGCGGACGGGTAAGGTCTTGATGCCCCGCATCACCAAGTAGCAGTCCATGGGGCTCGGCACCGCGCCGATCGCGTTTTGAAAGAACGCAATGCGCTCGCACAATTCGGGGTCTGACGTGATCAGCGCCCCGCCGACGACGTCCGAGTGCCCGTTGATGTACTTCGTGGTCGAGTGCAGCACCACCGTGGCGCCGAGCGACAACGGCTGCTGAAGGACGGGCGTCGCGAAGGTATTGTCGACGACGACGCGCACCCCACGGCGCGCGGCGATCGCGCTGATAGCGGCGATGTCTGCCAGCTTGAGCGTCGGGTTGGTCGGCGTTTCGAACCAGACGAAGCGCGTTTTGGGCGTGATTGCGGCTTCCAGACGCGAGAGGTCCGTCAGATCCACGAAGGCGGACTCGATGCCGAACGGCTTCATCACCTTGTCGAACAAGCGGAACGTGCCGCCGTACACGTCATCACCACTGACCACGTGGTCGCCGGCCTTCAAGGTGTGGAGCAAGGTGGTGGCGGCAGCGCAGCCGCTTGAGAACGCGAAGCCACGAGCGCCGCCTTCGAGTGCGGCGAGCGCGCCTTCGAGCGCCGCGCGCGTCGGGTTACCACTGCGCGAATAGTCATACTTCAGCGGTTTGCCCGGCTCGGGCTGCGCGAAGGTGCTCGCCATCACGACCGGCGGCATCACCGCGCCGTGGATCGGATCGGGCT
>JBDTJC010000456.1:0-5567 GCA_039936055.1 Polyangiaceae bacterium
GACGGCTGTTACGCACGCGCATCGTCACTTGCGCGAGCCCCAGCTACCTGGAGAGCCACGGTCGGCCCCGCCAGCCGCGCAACTTGGCAAAGGGGCACGAGTGCATCCTGTTCATCGATCCGACGACGAGGCGCCCTTTCGAATGGGAATTTCACCGCGGCAAACGCCGCATCAAGAACGTTCCGATCCGCGGCCAGCTCACCACAAACGACGGCGCCACGGCGATCGCCTCCTGCATCGCGGGGCATGGCATCGCTCAATTCATGGAAATAGGGGTGCGGCGGGAGCTGGAAGCCGGCCGCTTGGTGGAGCTGTTTCCGCGCTGGGGGGAAGAACTGTTCCCGCTGCACGTATTGTATCCGTCGCGCTTCTTGCCCTCGGCCAAGGTCCGCACCTTCCTGGACTTCATTGCGCGCATCAGCCAGCTGTAGCCGAGCCGGCCATGGTGTGCCTGATGGCAGCGCGCCCTGCCGATGGGTGATGTGCGAGAGCGGTCGATGCGTCCCGTTGGTCGTTGTTGAGGATCGGGGTAGCGACCAGGGCGGCGCCCGCGCGGTACGAGGCGCGCTATGACGGAAGCCGTTCCTAGTTTCTAACCCGTGACGGCGCGTGGCTGCGCTAAACCGACGTTTCTTTGTATTCTGGGCTAGTGTGAGCGTGCTTCGGAGGGAATGCGATGACAAGGCAGTTCGGAACTTGGGGTTTGGTCTTCGGTGCGTTGGCGTCCAGCGCTTGCGGGAGCAACTCGGACGCCGGCCGCGGCATGATGAGCAATGGCGGAGGCGGCGCAAGTAGCAATGGGCCGAGCGGCGGCGCAGCAAACGTCAACGGTGGCGCAGGCAGCGGCAGCAGCGGAGGCGCCGCTCGGGGTGGCATGAGCGGCAACGGCGGCGCGAGCACGAACAACGCTGGCACGGCTGGCACGGCTGGCACGGCTGGCACGAGTGATCACGCTGGTGATGGCGGTGACGGTGGCGTGTCCGGCGCGGCGCAGGTGCTCACGCCAACCATTCACGCGTTCTGCGCCGCGGCGCGCACTTGCTGTGCGCAGCAGGGCCAGACCGCTATGCTCGGCGACTGTGAGACGATGTTCGCGGCTCACAACGCTACGGTCGCGTCCGTGGCCAGCGGCGCAATCACGGTCGATTCGGTCGCGCTCGGAGCCTGCCTTGCCGCTTACCAGCACTCGGCCACCGCGTGTGAAGAGAACCCCGTGCTGAGCGCATGCCAAAACGTGTATGTCGGCACGCGCGCGGAGAATGAAGCGTGCAGCAATGGCCAGGAGTGCAAGCGCGACCAGGGGCCCATGACGTGCCTATTCACCACCCAAAACGGAACATCGGGCACGTGTAAACCAGTTCCGCACGGCAAATCGGGTGACGGTTGCGTGTTCAGCTGCGGTATCGGCGAGGACTGCAGCTCCTCCACCTATGGCGACGCAAACTCGACGCTCGCGCTTTGCTTCGAGCAAGACGGCCTGTATTGCGACAACTCAGACGGCAGCGTCTGCAAACCACTCTTGGCGCTGGGCGCGCCCTGCAGCGGCTTCGGCTCGTGCGGGACGGCCAATTACTGCGCTACGACCTGCACCCATGCAGGTACGCTCGGCGAGGACTGCACCAGCAGCGAATGCCTTGAGAGCCTAGAATGTACTAATGGCAAATGCCAAAGCCCCCCGTTCAGCGTCGGCGGCGTATGCATGGGCTACTCACTAGGCCCGTAGTGCACGCGGGAAAGCGTCGTATCCCGAAACTCGTCGGGTGGTGATTCTGCCACAAATCGTTGCGGGGACCCAGTCTGATACTTGCCCTACCGCGGGCGCGTCCTCGGTGGGCCTTGGACATTTAAGACCGTGTGTCGAACGAACGCAGCCTCCTTTGCAGAAAGCGCCGTTCGGCGTCATTTCGGGCAAGGGTGAGCGCTGCCGTTACGTGCCGCCGCGCCGCCTCCAGGTGACCGCGACGCTGCTCGAATTCGCCGAGGGCCGCGGCGTAGAAGGGGTAGCGCGAGAGGCGTTCGCGGTCGGTGATGGCGTGCAGCGCGGCGAGGCCGCGGTCGGGGCCTTCCAGTTCCCCGATGGCGATGGCGCGGTTGAGGGCGACGACTGGCGAATCATGCAGCGCGAGTAGGCGATTATAGAGCGAGACGATGCTTGCCCAGTCGGTGGTGGCGACGCACGTTGCACTGGCGTGCACGGCGGCGATGGCAGCTTCTAGGTGGTACGCGGTCAGGTCGTCGCCCGACGCGGAACGCTCCAGCAAGGCCAGGCCTTCGGCGACGAGGTGCCCGTTCCAAAGCGTGCGGTCTTGGTCGATGAAGGCATTGAGATCGCCCGTGGCGTCGACCCGTGCGGGGAGGCGCGCGGCATGTAGGCACATCAGCGCGGCGAGCGCGAACGTGCTGGGCGTGGCTGCGGAAGGGTATGCGAGCAAGAGCGCCGTTAAGCGTAGGGATTCGTCGCACAGGTCCACGCGCACTGCGGATTCGGATGCACCGTGGTAACCCTCGTTGAATAGCAGGTACAGTGCGTGGCGCACCGTGGCCAGGCGCGGCGCGAATTCGCGATCGCTCAGATCAAACCAGCGCTTGGAGGTGGCGAGCACCTTCTTGCCGCGTGAGATGCGTTTCTCGATGGCCGCCGTGCCGCTCAGGAACGCGCTCGCGACCTCGTGTGCGCCAAACCCGCACAAAATGTTGAGGATCAGGGCGAGCTGGGCCTCTTGCGCGAGCTGTGGATCGCAGCACGAGAGCATCATACGCAGTTGCTCGTCGCGGATGGTGTGCGCGGCGAAGGCCTCATCGACCACCGGAGTCAGGGTCCACTCGGTTTCGAGCAGGCGCCCCATCTCGGGCGCAAAGTCCCGAGCGGTGCGGGCGCGGCGGACGATGTCGAGGGCGCGGTTCTTGGCCGTTGTCATCAGCCACGCGGACGGGTTTTCCGGCACTCCGCGCGTCGGCCATGTTTCCAGCGCCCGCGCGAAGGCGTCTTGCACGACGTCCTCGGCGAGCGCCAAGTGGTGCACGCCGAAGATGCGCGTCAGCGCGGCGACGAGTCGCCCCGACTCACGCCGGAAGAGTTGCGCGTGCGCGTCCAGCTCTTCTCTCCTAGCGACGCGCGTAGCGCAGCATGAGATTGCCGGAGGGGTAGGGCTTGGCCTCGACCAGCTCCAGCTTCACGCGCTGCGTGAGCCCATTGATCAATGACTTGCCGCCGCCCAAGAACAGCGGTCCGACGACGAATTGATACTCATCGATCAAACCGTGCTCGGTGAGCTGCGAGACGAGCGAGCCACTGCCGAAGATGATGATGCCCTTGCCGGGTTGCTCCTTCATTGCCTGAATTTTGCGCGGGTCAAGCTCCGAAAAAAGCTGCGAATTCTGCCAAGAAACGGCCTTTCGCGTGTTGGAGAAGACGAGCTTGGGCGTGGCGTTGATCCACTCGCCCATGGCTCGCAGCGCGGAGGAATGCCGCCCGGCGGTGTGCGGATCCGCGCTCGTGAGCGCGTCGTTCACGGCGGTGGGCCAAAAGCTCTCGAAAGCGTCGTACGTGCGGCGCCCGAACAGCATCGTGTCGACCTCGTGCATGCGCGACGCACCGGCTCGGTCGATGGCATCGTCCGGAACCACCCAATCCAGCTGGCCGTCGTTCGAGGCGAAGTAGCCATCGGCCGACACGCGGTTGAACATCAGGAGTTGCCTCATGCGCTCGCTCCTTCCTGATTCGTTAGCCGGCCGATCGGTCGAACCTCCACGCAGCCCGCGCCACCAGCAATCGGGCAACCGCCGGCAATCTGCGCGGCGTGTTGCAGATCTCGCGCTTCGATGATCATGAAGCCGAGCACCATGTCTTTCGCCTCGGCGTACGGGCCATCAGTGACCAGGTTGCCCGCCTGGCGGACGACCTTTCCCTCTCCCGAAAGCGGCTGCCCCGGGTTCTTTAAGCAGCCCTTTTGCTCCAGCTCGCGCAACCAAGTGAGCCAGAGCTGCATGCTCTTCTGCGCGCGTTCGGGGGTCCCGATTGCCTGCTCCCGATCTGCCGCGCTGCTCCTGAACAAGAACATGAACTCGCTCATGTGTGCCTCTTCCTTTCGTCTGCAATTTACGAAGCCATGACGCGCAGGCGCGACGCCACCGGACATTTTTCTTACGAGTTCGAGTTGTCTGTTGAAAAACAGGCAGTTGAACCTTGCGGCTGCCTCCGCTCCGCCGGACCATGCCGCCGCGTTGCGCATGCTTTGCCGCCGCGCTGCCGCGGCCAGCTGGCCAAAGCTCCTCGGACAACAAACCGACGCTTGCCTCAAGGTGTGAGCGAGAAGAGTTGCACGTTGGCGAGCAGGATACGGTCGCCCCCGCGCGAGCCGGCGATGACCGCGCGCATCTGCTCGAAATAGGCGCGATGTAAGCTCTGCAATCGCTGGTAATCGGCTTCGGCGATGGAGCATAGGTTGTACGAAAATAGCCCCTCCTGCCCGATGCGCTGCACGCCGACTTCGGCCCAGTGTCGCTTCAAGGCCAGGTTTTTCGCGGGGTCCGGGCGGGTATCGACGGTCAGCACCCGCGCCACCGCCCACTTGCCGCGCAGCAGCCTGATTTGCCGCGCCTGGGACAGCGCGTTCAAGGCCTCATTCTCCACGCTGAGCGGCAGCCCCAGCAGCCGCGCGATGAACCCCGGCTCGTGCTGCGACAATTGCTTGTACCGGGCGAGCTCCAACGCCCGCAGCACCGCGTGGCTCCAGGGTAGCTCATAGGCGACGCGGCGCTGAGCTTGCAGGTCGCGCCAGGCCGCGTGCGTACTGGCCAGCGCTTCCGGATCTGCGAACAGCGCGACGAAATCCAGCAGCCGTTGAGTGGTGCCAGCTACGAAGCGCAGCAGCTGCGGCAACCTGGGCTCGGAGCTACCGACGAGCCAACGGCCGACTGTCAAACGGGTGGCGCCCACCGAACGCGCTAAAGTAGCGGGCCGCAGATCACCACGTAGCAAGCCGAGCAGCTCCGGCACGAAGCCTTTGGCACCGAGCTTCGGGCTGGGCTTGCTGCGTGCTTCACCGTGGAAGAACGAGTTGAGCCGTGCCTGCACGTCGACGCCGCTCTTACTGGCGGCGAGCATGAAGTCCGTGGTGCTGGGCATTCTGCGACCCGTTTCCCAGGTGTGAACCACGTTCGTCGCGAAGCCCAGGCGGCGGCTGAAGGCGGCCTGCGAGCGGCGCTTGCGCAGCGCACGAATGAGCTCGGAACACAGCTGTTTGTTGTCGAGCATGTGCGTAATTATACATTGAATGGCACAACTGCAGACGTTATGTTTAGATCTGCACTGGACGGCTTTCCACCAGGCTGCCAGAACGGAGTCAGGTAGGTGGTGATGACGCACGGTGGTCTCAGCTGGCTCGGAGTGTTGCTGTGTTTCTCGGTTGCTTGCAGCTCGGGCGCGTCCCCGCCGAGCAAGGTCGGGGACAGCAGCGGGCAAACCGGCTCCATGGGCGCCTGTGAATGCGCGAGCGACGCCCAATGCGCCGCCCCAATCAACGACTACATTGCCTACCTGAGCATGCCGGCGAAGCGTCCTTCGC
>JBDTJC010000457.1:0-12701 GCA_039936055.1 Polyangiaceae bacterium
AAACGCTGTTCGAGTCCGACACGCTGCTCAAGAACATGCTCGCAATCCGTGACTCCAAGCGGCGCTCGCTGCTGGATGCCCAAGCGCTGGTGCCGGAGCTACGCAATCGGCCGGATGCGTGTCGCGCTCTCGACGTGGCCATCGCACGCGCGACCGCGCTCGACCCAACACAGCGCCCGCAAGAGGCGCTGGAGTTCGCGGCCAGCATCGTGCCGTGGCTGACAGAAACCCCGACGCCGCCCAGACCCAGCCGGCGCTACATCAACAGCTTGATCAACCTGTCGCCCCCCGGCGACTTGTCGCGTTGGGAGTGGACAGTGCGCAATCCCGGCGGGGACCGCATCATTCGCAGCGCCGCCTGGGACGCTGACGGCCACTGCTTCGCGTTCACTACCGAAGGCCCGTGCTTCTGGAACGGTCAGATGTGGGTCGCAACGCCCGAAATAGCCAGGAAGCTCCCCCCAGGCATGGGCTTCGCTCGGCGCATCGAAGCCGGCGGTTGGTTGATTGGTGGAGAGGGCGGGCAACTCGCCGTGTTTGCGACTGACGGCGTGCGAGAAGTCGTGCGCGCCCCGAGCGCGGAAGTCACGTTCACCCAGGCCAGCGGGCGTTTCGACGATTTGCTGGCCGCAGTCGGGCAGACACCGGGCCAGGCGCCCACGCTGTGGGCGATGGCAGCGCGGCGTTGGATGAAGCCGATGCGCTTGGACGGCGTGGCCTACGTCTCGGCACTGCTCAGGCTGGATGACTCCCGCTGGGTGATCTGCGGCCGACTCACCCAAGGCAACGGCTTTGCAGCCATCTACTCGCCGATGCAGTGGGAAACCAACTACCTGCTCACGCCGACCACGCGCGCATTCGTGGCGGGAGCGTCCGAATCAGATCGCGGTTTGGGCTTGGTGGTGGGCAGCCAAGGCGTGGCCTTGCGCGTAGAAGGGCAGTCCGCGGTCGTCTCGGTCGCCGAGGGCACCCCGGATCTGACCGCCGCCGCGATGGACGTACTGGATCGCGAATGGGTCGCTAGCCTGGGCCGGCTGTGGGTGCGTGATCCGGCGCGAGATGCTGCCTGGCGCAGCGTGTGGAATGACCCGACGTGGCAAGCGCCCTTCGTGAGCATCATGGCGGACGCCGGCATGCTCGTGGCAATGACCGCGGATGGCGGGGTTTTGGAAGGGCGCGCGAGCTGGCGTTCTTCGGGTCGGCTGCGCTGAAGCGAGTCAAAACGCGAGGTCTACGTTCAGGTTGCCCACGCCCACTTGTTGCGTGTAGTGCCCGCTCGCGTCCGGTGAGCGGCTCGGTGAGGAGTAACTCGCGAGCTGACTGTGCACGTCCCGCGGTACGTACACGAATTGCGTGTACGACAGCGCCGCGTGCACGCGCGAGCTGAACGCGAGCCGGCCGCCCAACGCGAAGGACACACCCGTCCAATCCGGCAACCCGGGTTCCATCGTGGCATCCGGGACGGCGCTCGATTCGAAACCCATGCCCGAAAAGAATTCGAAGCTCTTTTGCGGCCAAATGCTGGCGCCGATGCGCACGCCGAAGCTGTCTTTGAAATCGCGCGGCACGTTCTGCAAGATCTTGGCACCGGGCTGCTCGGCGCCATTGGCAGCGAGATCGCAGGCTGTACCGGCCACGACGGCGCACTGATGTTTGAACGCGGAAAAACGCGTGTAGTCACCAAATACGCGTAGCTCAAGCGCCTTCCGCGGGCGGTAACGGGCGCCCCAGCGAATCACGTCCGGAAGATCATAGCTGACGTCCACATTCGCGCCGCTGGGACCGCCGATGTCGTTTTGCAACGAGCCATGCAGGTTCAACCCGCCGCTGACATTGGGCCGCGATTGATAAGACAAACCGAACCAAAGCACCTCCGGCGTGACCTCGTACAGCGCGCCGAGGCCGAAGCCCGCGGCATAGCCACTGACATCCAAGAGCGAGCGGCCCTCGTGCGTGACGTCGTTGCCTCCATTGCTCCAGGCGCGCACGTCTTTGATCCACGAGCGCATCACACTGCCGCTGACACCCAAGCTCAGCCCGGTGCCGGCAACGCGTAGCGCGGCGCCGAGCGTGAATTGGCTAGTCACGATCTCGCCCTCGATGGATTGAAAGCGAGTCACGCCGTCAACCACACCGGGGTAGCGTGAATCCGCAAAGGCGGGGCGCGTGTTCCAACTCACCGTGCCGCCGAAGGGCGTGAAGAAGCCCGCGCCCAAGCTCACATTCCCAATCTTGTACGAGACCGCCAACGCCGGATTGAGCAACGGATTCACGAGCACCGCGCGGCCGACGTTGGCGCCGGCCGCATCCGGTGGGTCCGCCGCGTCACTCGCAGCGCGCGTGCGATCGTAGCTCACGCGACGCACGGCCACGCTCAAATCCGCAAACAGGTGCAGGCCGTCACTCAGCGTGAGCGCGGCCGGGTTGTAGTACACGGCGGTCGCGTTGTCGGTGGTCGGGTGGCCATGCTCGGACGCGAAGCGGGCCACTGAGAAGCCGCTGGCGTGGACAGCGGCGGGTGCCAGCAGCAAGCCGAAACCGAGCAGCAAGCCGTGACCAAGCGTTCGTCCCATCCGAGGGCGAACTACTAGCGAACTCACGCCTCGAGGTCATCCTCCGATCGCGTGTCGTTTTCCGAAGTTCCTGCAGCTCCGGTGGGACGCCTCCACAACCGACCGGAGGGGGGCAGCGCCTCCGGCGATGCGAGCCGCAAATCTCCGCAATATCGCGTTTTTTTCGGGTTCGCGAGCGTGGTGCAGCGACATCTCAGGAGGCGGCCACGATCTCGGCTAAGCTCGAGATGTGTCCATTGATCGGAGCGACTCACGACTCTGGCCAGGCCTAGCGCTACTGGCCGCGTGTGGCCTGCTCACGAACTGCGTGGATGCGCACGCGCGCTTCGAAGATTTTCAGAGTCGCGTGCAAACCACGACTCCGAACCCGGACGCTGGTGATGCTGCCGGCGCGAGCAACGGCTCGGACGACGGCCCGTGCGCGCCGCCAGATCCTGGCGTCGTCGGCGGCCCCGCTCTGCTCGCGATCAACACCAGCCTCATCTCGGGCCTGCCGATCCTGTTCCTGGGCACCATCGATACGCCCGCAGTAGACGGCACGACCGCGGTCCATTTTGTGTACCAGGCGCTCGATTCGAAGGATCGCAGCACGCGCGTCGGTGAGCAGCTTGAGGTCGGTCCGTTCCCGTTGGATCAAGGGCTCCTCACCGCGCCGGTTCCGAAATCCACCCTCGACGGTCGCGCGAACCCGATCTACTACGGCTCGGAGATCGAGTCGGAAATGATCCTGACGGGGCGCATCTGCGGCGTGCAGTCGTTCTACTGCGGCACCCTGACCGGCGCCACGAGCGGGTTGCTCAGCGGCCGGTTCACCGGAGCGTTCGGGATCACACTGCTGAGCGGCCCCGATGCCGTGCCCGCTCAACCGCGCTTCGGGTGCGGTGAGGAGGACCTCGCTCCCGCGCTCTGATCGGCGCTGATTCCGAGCTCGCCGAAGTGTTCCCGGCGGAGCTCCTGGAGCAAGTGCTGGCATGCCGTGCGGCACAGCTCGAGCACCTCGTCGAACCCCGACTCGTCGCCGTAGTACGGGTCCGGGATCGGCGCGTTCGCGGGCGCCGCTGGGTCGAACGAGCGCATCAGACGGATTTTGACGCGCGCCTCCGGCGAGGGCGCGATGCGTCGCAGGTCGATGGCGTTCTTCACATCCATCGCGATCACGTGATCGAAGCGCTCGAAGTCCGGAGCCAGGAACTGACGCGCTTTGCCGCCGACCGCGATGCCTGCGCGCTTGCCGGCCGCCTGCGCGCGCGGGTCCGGCGCATCACCCGTGTGATAGCCGGCAGTGCCCGCGCTATCGATCACGAACGAGCCCTCAAGGCCGGCTTCCGCGGCTAGATGGCGAAACACGCCCTCAGCGGTGGGCGAGCGACAGATATTTCCCAAACAGACGAAGCACACGCGCACTTGTGCGGCCATGCACGCACACTAGTACTTCGGTTCGGATGTGCATTCCGGATTACTAGCGCGGGCATTTTCAGTCACAAGTGCATGCCCTTTAGCAGTCGGTAGATCGTGTAGCCGAAGGCGCAGCAAGAACCGATCAAGAGCGAGAGCACCACGATGGGCTGAACTTTGACGGTGCGCCGCTCGGTCGTGGGTTCGGGATCGTCCATTCGAGCCCCACTCTATTCGAAGTCGGCGGGAACGCCGCCCGCCGCCGTGTTGGCTCGAAAATCAGCGACAATGTGCGGGAATTGAGCACCCTGACCAAGGCCTGCTAGAACTTTTGGGGGCGCTCGCCGTATGCAGAGGGGACCCGCCGCGATACACTGGAGTTCGGCGCATGCTTCAACCCGGCCAGATCATACAAGACAAGTACCGCATCGTCCGCCTGATCGGACAAGGCGGCATGGGTGAGGTGTACGAAGGCGAGAACGTCGCCATCTCGCGCCGCGTCGCAATCAAGGTGCTGCTGGGTGAAGCCGCCATGAACGCGGACATTGTGCAGCGCTTCGAGCGTGAAGCTCAGGCTGCCGGCCGCATCGGCAACGATCACATTCTGGAGGTGCTGGACCTCGGCGCATTGCCCACCGGCGACCGCTTCATGGTGATGGAGTTCCTGGACGGCGAGCCGCTGAACGGGCGCATCGAGCGTCTGAAGCAGTTGTCGGCTGCGCAGGCCGTGCCGTTGATAGTGCAGGCGTTGGCGGGGCTGTCAGCGGCGCATCAGGCCGGCATCATTCATCGCGACTTGAAGCCTGAAAATCTGTTCGTGCTCAAGCAAAAAGCCGGCGTCCCCGACTACGTGAAAATTATCGATTTCGGCATCTCGAAGTTCAGCCAGCTGAGCAACGAAGGCATGAAGATGACCAAGACCGGCTCGGTCATGGGCACGCCCTATTACATGTCACCGGAGCAGGCCAACGGCAGCCGAGAAGCCGACGCCCGCAGTGATCTGTACGCAATGGGCGTGATTATGTACGAGTGCGTGACCGGCGCGGTGCCCTTCGACGGCAAAACGTTCAACGAGCTCCTGTTCAAGATCGTGCTCTCCGAAGCGCCCCGACCCACGGTGCTCAACCCGAGTCTGGATCCTGCGTTCGAAGCCATCATCATGAAAGCGATGGCCCGTGAGGTGGGGGACCGCTTTCAAACCTGCGAGGAATTCTCAGAGGCCTTGCGCCACTATCAAACGGCCAATGGCGGCATCTTGCCGGACGCGACCGGGCCGATGCCGGCTTTCGGCCAAGCGCATGCCGTGCGCATGCCGACCGCTCAAGTGCCGCTGGGTACGGGCGCCAATTGGTCCAAGACCGACGGCCAGATCCCCGCGCCGAAAAAAAGCAATGCCGGCTTGGTCGCGGCGCTGCTCGGCGGCGGTTTGCTGGTCTTAGGTGGCGGCGCATTTGCAGCCTACAAGGTCGCTCACGGCGGTTCTGCTGCAGCTGCGGAAAGCGCAACCGTCAGCGCCGCGCCGGCTGAAAGGCTCACTCCACCTGTGGTCACCCCGCCTGTGGTCGCTGTCGAAGCGAAAGCTTCGGCAGAACCGGCAGCCCCCGCTGTGCCGAGCGCGGCGGCGAAACCGGTCGTTGCGAAACCGGTCGCAGCGGGACGAAACGTCGCGGCGCGTCCCGCGGCTGCGCCGGCCGGCAAAAAACCAGCCAAGCCCGCCGGCGGTGCCACTGATTTCGGCTACTGATGCCCACCCCGTTCTCTAGCCTCGCGGGCAAAACACTTCTAATCACCGGAGCGAGCCGCGGTATCGGCCGAGCGATTGCCCTGCGCGCCGCACGCGACGGCGCCAACATCGCCGTGCTGGGCAAGACGGATGCGCCGAACCCCAAGCTCGCCGGCACCGTGCACGAAACCGTGTCGGACATCGAACGCGCCGGCGGCAAGGGCATCGCCTGCGTGTGTGACGTGCGCTTCGAGGATCAGGTCGAGGCCGCCGTGGCCAAGACGCTCCAGGCATTCGGCGGCATCGACATCGTGGTCAACAACGCGAGCGCAATCTCGTTGACCAGCACTTTGGCCACGGACATGAAGCGCTTCGATCTGATGCATCAGGTCAACACGCGCGGCACGTTCCTCACCTCCAAAGCGTGCATCCCGGCTCTAACAAAGGCGGCCAATCCCCACATCTTGATGCTTTCACCGCCGCTCAATCTGGAGGCGCGCTGGTTCGCGCCACACCTCGCCTACACCATAGCGAAGTACGGCATGAGCCTGTGCGTGCTCGGTCTCGCAGAGGAGCTGAAGCCGAAGGGCATCGCGGTGAACGCGCTCTGGCCTCGCACGGTGATCGCGACCGCCGCCGTGCAGAACCTGCTCGGTGGCGACGCGACCATGGCCCGTGCGCGCAGCCCGGAGATTGTGTCCGATGCCGCGCATGCGATTTTCACGCGCCCGAGCCGAGAGTACACCGGTCACTTCGCGTTGGATGAAGACGTGCTGCGCGACGCCGGTATCACCGATCTGTCGGGCTACTCGGCCGTGCCCAACGACCAGTTGCTGCCGGATCTGTTCTTGTGAACTGAGCGCGCTCGGTTATAGGACTGTGCGAGCGAAACCATGACCCAGGCATTCGTCCCTGAAATGTACGCGATCGATTTCGGTACCAGCAATTCGTTGCTGGCTGCCGCGAGTCGCAACGCTGTGTGTGAACCCATTCCGCTCGACCCAGCCGCGCAAGACCCGACGGTGTTTCGCAGCATTCTGTTCTTTTCGGACGACGCGGAGTGGTCGTTCGGTGCGGGTGCGCTCAGGGAGTACATAGCGCAGGGGCTGCATGGCCGCTTCATCCGTTCCGTGAAGCGCTTCTTGCCCATCGCAAGTTTTTCGGACACGCGCATCGGCTCGCGCAAGGTCACACTCGAAGAGCTGGTCGGCATGTTCGTGCGGGAAATGCGCAAGCGTGCAAACGCGCACTTCGGCTGTGACGTGCGGCGCGTGATGTTGGGGCGGCCGGCGCGTTTCAGTGACGACGACGAAGCCGATGCCTTGGCGGAGGCCCGTTTGCGCCGTGCCGCGGAATTCGCAGGCTTCGAGGACATCCACTTTTGCCCGGAGCCGCTGGCTGCCGCCTATGACTTCGGCTCGAGCAAGCCGGGCGCGCGCACGTTCTTGGTCGCAGACTTCGGCTGCGGCACGTCTGACTACACGGTCGCGCGTTTGGATCCGGCGCGAGCCGACAGTTTGGAGGTGCTCGCATTGGGCGGCGTAGCGCAAGCGGGTGACGCTTTCGATGGCTCGCTCATGCGCCACGGCATCGCCGCACATTTCGGGTCGCGCGTGCGCTATCAGGTACCGTTCGGCTCGAATTGGCTGGAAATGCCGACACCGCTGATGGAGCGCCTGTGCTCGCCGGCGGACATTTGCCTGCTCGCACGGCGTGACGTCTTGGAGTTTTTGCGCGGCGTGCGCGCCGGCTCGTCCAGCGAAGACGACAAACTGCACGTCGATCAGCTAACGTGCTTGATCGAAGAGGGCCTCGGCTTTCAATTGTTCGAAGCGATCGAACACGAAAAGCGCGAGCTCTCCCGGCACGAGTCCGCGCTGTTCCGCTTCGAGTACCCTGGCCTCGACATCAAAGAGCACTTCACCCGAGCTCGCTTCGAAGATGCCAGCGCCAAGGTCTCGAGCAGCATCCTGACTAGGTTAGATGACGTCTTGGCGCAGGCCGGGATTGCGCCAAAAGACATCGACAGCGTGTGTTCCACGGGTGGCACCGCAAAGGTTCCCGTCATCAAACGCGGCTTGGAAGCGCGTTTCGGCGCGGAAAAGCTGCAAGCTTTGTCCAGTTTTCACGCAGTAATTCAAGGGTTAGCCGAGCGCGCGAAGCTGCTGTTGAACGAATAACCGCGGCCCACAAAACTCGCTGCAATCCGGGGCTCGTGCCCCCGAGATGAGCCTGAGCTAACTCCTATTTCAGTGTCTTTGGATGCCTCGCCGCGAACGGCGGGGCACGGCCCGTCGCGCTCCGCGCGCCGGGGGCCTCCAAGCGCCCGGCGAAACGCCGGTCGCGGAGGCCCAACGCCGAAGAGCACTCGCCAGACGACGCCAGGCGAGTGCGCGGCGCGGACGAGCGCGGAGGGCAGCGGCGGACGACGCACGAACGGCGATGAGTCGCAGGTTGTTTCGCTGATGCGTGCCGCGCGGGCGTCAGGACGGCAGTGGCGTGGTTTGCGGCGCGTGAGCGGGTTCGTGCGGGTATGCGCATGCAGCGGCGCGGCGTTGGGACGGCGCGAGTTCACGTTGCGCATTCCCTTGCTCACCCGCTCGTGTGGCGTGGCCGGACCCCTGCTCGTTCGCGGACGGGTTGCACGAAGCGCCTTCGCTTCTTGGCCCCCCGCGGCGCGCGGAGCGCGACGCTTGTCGGGGGCCCGGGCGCGCGCAGCAGAGCGAGCACGACCGGTCGTGATCTGATGCCACCGACTGGGGGCACCCCTGTCAGTAGTCGATGGCGGTGATCTCGAGATCGATGTCGCCGGCGGGGCGGGTCACGGTGATGGTGTCGCCGACTTTGCGTTTCATGAGGGCTTTGCCCAGCGGGGAGTGGAAGCTGATGCGGCCTTCGTTGGGGTTGGCTTCGTCGGGGCCGACGATCAGGTAGGTGCTGCGCTTTCCGTTTTCATCCGCGATTTGCACGCGGGCGCCGAAGCGGACTTCGACGTGGGCGCCTCCTTCCTGTTTGACGACGACAGCGTCGTCCAGGCGCTTGCTGAGAAAGCGGATGCGGCGATCGATTTCGCGCAGCTTCTTCTTGCCGTACGTGTATTCGGCGTTTTCGGAGCGGTCGCCTTGTGCCGCGGCGTCCGAAACCTCTTGCACGACGCGCGGGCGTTCCACGCTGGCCAGTTGTTGGAGCTCGGCAGCCAGCTTTTTTGCGCCTTCAGGCGTCAGGTAATTGGGCATCGGGGTGTTTCGCGAGGGGTTGGTTCTCAAGCGCAGTTGGCTCGCGCCGGCAAGAGATCGTAGCGTAGCGCCCGTGACCGGGAAACGATGGCTATTGGTTTCGGTGATTCTGGTCGTACTGGCGCTCGGCGCTGCGGGGGTTGGGGTCTTGGTTGTGCTGCCCAAGTGGGTGGAGGGCAAGGTGCTCTCCGCTGCCGAACAGCAGGGCGTGACCATCAAGCCCGACGACATCGCTTTTGGCTGGGGCTGGGTGCAGCTCACGCAGGTGAAGCTGAACCTGGACAAGGTGCGCTCAGTCGAGGTGCAAGTCGGACGCATCGACGTGACGCTCGACGGCATGGCCGCGCAATCGATCGAGTTGACTAACGTGGACGGCGTGATCACCGGCTCGCTCACGAACGTCGCCTTCGAGCTCGCGGAGTGGACGAAGGCCCACCCGAGCGCATACGCATTGCCGCTGACCGCCAAGAACGTGCACGCAAGCTTCGTGGAGCCCGCTGGCACGCCGCCGTGGTTGGAGGTGAGCAACGGGCAGCTCTCGCGCACGGCGACGGGCGGCGTGTTTGCCGCCGAACATGCCCGCCTGCTCGGGGTGGATTTGGGCAAAGTGGGCGCCGGTTTCGCGCGTGAAGCCTCAGCCATCGCGCTCGGTTTCGGCGAGACCGATCTCGGTAAGGCGCCCTTTCGCATCGAGGTTTCGCCGACGGCAACGCCGCCCACCGCGAAGTTCACGATGACGCCGATCGCCGCCGAACGCCTAGCCAAGCCGCTCGGTATGCCGCTGCCCGTCAGCGGCGTGATCGTGAGCTTGGTCACGACCCTGACCTTTCCGGGCGGCCCAGCCGAAGGCAGCGTGAGCGGCAGCACGTCAGTAACCCTCAAGGGTTATGTCCCGCCGCATCCCTTCGAGCTGGACGGCTTCATCTTCGGCGATACCACGACCTTCGACAGCAAGTTCGCGATGCCGGCGATTCGCGATCGCATCACGCTCACCGAGTCGCACCTCAAGGCGGGCAGGTTCGAGTTGCACGGGGACGGCCTGTTGTCCCGCGGCTCCGACCACTCTGAAGCCACGCTGACGCTGAAGGGCGAACTCCCGTGTAGCGCGCTCGCCGCAGTCGAGGCGGAGTCACGCCTGGCCACCATTCTCACTCATGATCTGAACGTAAAGGCCGGACAATTAGCGACAATTCTGGTCAACGGCACAGTCACAGTCAGCCTCAAGGCGAGCCTGGACACGCGCAACCTGGCCGCGGCGCGCATGGATCGCAGCATTGGGGTGGGCTGCGGTCTGCATCCGCTGTCACTCGCAGAGCTGAGCAAGCTCTTGCCCGCGGACGTGAACGCTTTCCTGCAGAGCTTGCCGGCCCTGCCCAGTGACCTCTCGAATTTGCCGAACTTCCCGGGGCTCTCTTCGAGCGGCACCATCACCTTGCCCAGTGGGCTGCCGTCGCTCCCGAGTGGCATCCCGGCTCTGCCCACCAATCTGCCGAAGCTGCCGACGATCACGCTGCCTGACTTCACCCAGACCGTGCCGGCTCCAACGCCCACCGGCACAAAGCCCGCGGCAACCTCGACCAGCAAGGCTTCCGCCAAACCCGCCGCCTCGAACTGATGTCGCGCATCTCGATCCTCGCCGGCATGACGGGCGGCGCGCTCGCGTTACCGCTTGTGGAACGCAGCCACGAGCGGCGGCTGATCAGCGCTTCTTCAGGGCGCCTCTCCGACCGTGAAGTGTAGGGAGTAGCTGATCGTGGTCGAGCCATGCGTGGGCTTCTGGAACGCAACTGACTCGAATACGCGGCTCACGCAGGCGCGAAATTCCGGACCGTGCATCGCGGTGCGCGGTTGCTCGACGCTCGGGTGCCCGCCAGTGCGTGGGATGTGCAGGTCGATACCGAAGCGGCCGCCCTTCGCGGGGTCCTCGTTCTTGCGGTAGCAATCCATGAATTCAGGGAAGCGCTCGGCAATGGCACGCATGAACGGCGCTTTGGTGTCAGCGTCGTTCGGGCCGCCACCCACGTGCAGGCCAATGTTCAGGACCTTGAGCTCAGGGAGCGGGCGCAGCGGCTGCTTCGGGTCCAGCGTGATTTCCGGCAGGCGCGGCAAGAACGCGGTCGCGCGCGCGGGAGCCGCACCGCTTGGCGCGGGCGCGCCGGGGGCCGCCGCTCCTGGTGCCGCCGCGTTCGGCCTTTGCCCGGCTAGCGGCGCACTCTGCACACCGCGAGCGCGCCCCGCTGCGGCGCAGCCCGCCAACGCTTGCAGCGCGGCGAACGCGCCCAGCCACGCGCAAGCCGGAGCCAGCAGAACCTTCTTCGGCGTAGGAACCCAACGGCGCATCGCGCCAGTCATAGCCGATTTTCGCGCTGATTTGATTTGGTTTGAAGCGCAGAAAGACTGTGGCAAAAGAGAGAATATGCCAAATGCCGGGGCTTTCATCAGGAGCGTGCTCACGCTCGGATGCGCCGTCGGGCTTTCGAACTGTGATCAGCCGAGCAGTGTTGCGCCGCCACCGGCCACACGCCCTGCCGCACTCAAACCCACCCAAGCCGTTCCAAAGCCTGGCGCCGCCATCGCGCGGCCCAGCACTGATCCCACACCAGAACCGCTCAGCGTGTCGGAGATCCCGGACGAAGCGCCAGCCCCCGGTGCAAGCGCGTCCGCCGCAAAGCCCGTCGCCCAGTTGATCATCGATCAGCCGGTCGAGATCGGCCCAGCCGGGCAAATGAGCGCTGACGAGCACGGCGTGGTGATTCTAGACCGCAGTGACCGCGTGCAGATCGCCAAGCGCGCGCCGTTGAGCGCGAGCTCGCACCGCGAACAGGCGCGTTTTTCCGACATTCACGGCGGGTTCAATGACTTCTACGCCGTCGCGCGCGGCCCGCTCTTGCTGCGCGGCAAAGCGTACTGGGTGCGTGAGGGCAAACTCGTGCGCCGCGCGCTGGACAACTCCAGCCCGCTGGAGGTCCTAGCGAATGACGCACGCAACGGCACGCGCGTCGTGGGCGCGGACATCGAAGGCGCGCCCGCGCACGCCGTGTACATCGCAAACCCGCTCAAAGAAGACGCGCCGCCGCGCGCCAAGCTCTGGACAGAGGGCGCGGAAACGCTCGTGCTATCCCCCGAAGGCGCGGGTGCCAGTAGCGTTGCAGTCGCGAACAGCGGGGAGGACCTGTACACCGTCGCCATCGACGCACGCTCTGCAATGACGCCGATGCACGGCCGCCGCGTGCATTTCAAAGCGGGCAAGCCCGAGCTCGAGCCAGATGTCGTGATGTGGGTCGGAGCGTCGTCACAAACCGCGTCGGAGGTGTTCGCGAGCGCTACGCCGCTCGGCGTGCGCGCGTTCCTACCCATCGAGCGGGACATCAGCCATTTCGGATTGGTCATGTTGGACCTAAGCGGTGACCCGCACATGGACCCCAAAACCTTCTGGCGTGGCTACCCGAACGGGATCGACGTTGCGCCGGTGGCCAGCGGGGCCTTGTGCGGCAGCGCGTTCGTGGCCTACGTGCGCCCCCAGAGCGAAAGCCCGGAGTCCCACCAGGTGCTGGAATTGGCTGAAATCACGGCCGATGGCCTGGGCCAGCCCGAGCTGGTCGACAACGCGAGCGGCTTCGCGAATGTGTCACTCGGCGCTGGGACAAACTCCGCCGTTTTGGCCTATGTTGCCGACTACCGAACCTTTGCCACCACGCTCCGTTGCTCTCGCAAGAAATGATTTTTCGCTGACCATGCCCAAGAAACCGACCAAGAAGCCCGCACGCCGCAAAT
>JBDTJC010000458.1:0-4928 GCA_039936055.1 Polyangiaceae bacterium
AGCCCTTATCCACATACACCGTGGCGCCGGTGATGCCGGTGGCGAGCTGGCTGGACAAGAATGCGGCAGTGTTGGCGACCTCTACCGTGGTCAGCTTCTGTTGGATTGGCGCGTTGGCTTCGTAGTAGGCGACCACGTCGTCGATGATCCCGGTCACGCTGGCGGCGCGAGAGGCGTACGGGCCGGCAGAGATGGTGTTTACGCGCACGCCGTATTGGCGACCCGCTTCGTACGCGAGCACGCGCGTGTCGCTCTCCAGCGCGGCCTTCGCGGCGTGCATGCCGCCGCCGTAGCCCGGAATCACACGTTCGCTCGCCAGGTACGTGAGCGACAAGAACGAGCCGCCCGGACGCATCAGCGGCGCGTAGCGCTGCACCATCGACACTAGCGAATAAGCGCTGACGCCAACCGCAGCGAGGTAACCCGCGCGGCTGGTCTTGAGCAGCGGCAGGTGAACTTCTGGGCCGTTGGCCAGACAATGGATCACGATGTCGAGCGGCTTCTCCCCGAAATCCTTGACCAGGCGCGCACCGGCGCCGGCTACGCTGAAGTCACCGCGGCTCGCGTAGCGCTTACTCTCGCGCAGGGTCTGCGGCGCGTCTTCCAGCGTATCGAAGGCGGCGTCCACCGGGTACACCGCCTCGAACGTGAGCAGGGAGCCGTCCGACATCTTGCGCGATGCGTCGAGCTTGCCGCGCTCGAGCAGCTTTTCGAAGATGCCCATCGCGGGCGGCCACGTTCCAGCGATGACGCTCGCGCCCGCTTCCGCGAGTGCTTTGGCTATTGCGAAGCCGAAGCCGCCGTCATCCGCGATTCCGACGACGAACGCGCGGCGTCCAGTCAGGTCGATTTTCAGCACGGCGGGTTTATCTCCGATCTCGTGCGTCAACGCAAGGCTGTGCGAGCCGGCCCTTCCCCGGCCCCCGCTACGCGCGCCGACCGCGATTTTTGAGGCGATAAACCATGGCCAGCAGCTCGGCGACCGCTACGTACAAATCCGCCGGAATCACGCGCCCGACGCGCACCCGCTCGGCCAGCCCGCGCGCCAAGGGCCGATTCTCGATGATCGGGATGCCCTCTTCGATGGCGATTTTCTTAATCTGTAGGGCAATTTCGTCGTAGCCCTTGGTGGTGACAATCGGCGCGCCCTCGTGCTGCTTGTAGCGTAAGGCAACCGCGACGTGCGTCGGGTTGGCCACGATCACGGTGGCCTCTTTGACGCCCTTGCGCAGGCCGCGGCGCAGCATTTCACGTGCACGAGCGCGCTGGCGTTGGCGGATTTGCGGGCTGCCTTCTTGCTGCTGATGCTCGTCCTTGAGCTCCTGACGGCTCATCTTGATCGACTGCTCGTGCCGCCACCAGGACTGGCCGTAGTCGAGCGCGGCGATCAGCCCAAGCGCGAGCGTGGACCAGATGGCCACGCTCATCACGACCTGAGCGGTTTCCCAGACCGCAGCGCCCAGCGGCGCGCGCGCGAGTCGAGTCAACGCGGTGAATTTCTTCTCCATCACCGACTCGGCGACGACGCCCACCACGACGACGCGCAAGAGCGACATCAAGATGCTCATCGCGCCGGACTTGGGCGAGAACATTTGACCGAGTTTGCTGAGCGGATCGAGCCGCTCCATCTTCACTTCCAAGAGCTCGAAATTGGGATGAAAGCCGGCCTCCAAAAAGCCGACGGCGGTGCCCGCGATGGCCGCCGCAATGGCCACCGGAACGCACGAGGTCACCAGCACCATACCCGCCTGCTGCGCCAGCGGCGTGATGTCGCCGCGCACGAGCGACAGCGGATCGTCGAAGCAACGCAGGCAAAATCCGCGGATAGTGGCCACGAAATCGCCCGCCGTGGCGCCGATGATGCCCAGCGCGGCGATCGTGCCGGCGACGGGGCCGCTATCACGCGAGCGCGCAAACTGGCCGTCGTCTCGGGCTCGCTTGCGCCGCTCTGGGCTGGCGTCTTCCGTTCTCTCCGTATCGTCGTCAGCCATGACTCACGATCCGGTCAGCGAGCGCCCTGAACCGTAGTGAGCAACGTCTCGATTTTGTTACCGCTGCGAGACACTTCGCTCAGCAGCTCGAACCCCAAATCCGGCAGTACGAGCACCATGATGAGGCCACCCGTGGCCATGGTCACCGCAAAGCCGATCGAGAAAATCTGCATAGCTGGAGCTGCTCGCGAGATGAACGCGAGCGCGATTTGAGCCATGAACAAGATCGCGATGAACGGGATGGCCACGCGCACCCCGGACGCCAAGGCATCCGTCGTCATAGCGAGAATTACCGGCGTTTCTAGGGCCGGGTTGCTGAGCGAGCCGACCGGCACGGCCTTGAAGCTGGCCAAGACCCCGGCCAGCAGCACGCGATGCAGTCCCGCGATCAACGCCAGCAAAATGCCGAAGTTTCGGAACAACATGACGGTCACGTTCTCCATGTTCTTGGTTTGCGGGTCGAACAGCTGCGCGGCGCCGATGCCCATCATGGGGGCGATGTGGTCGGCGGCCATTTCCGCGATCGACACGTACAGGCGCACGACGAAGCCGATGCCCAGTCCGAGCATGAACTCGGTGCCCGCGCCGAACGCCATTTGCTCCCAGGGGCGCGGCGTCGGATTCACGCCCATCTCCGCGTGTGCAGCGAACGCCAGGAGCAACACTAAACCGCCTCGAACGCGCAGCGGCGCCGCTTGCCAAGCCAGCGGCGCCGCGATGACGACGCCCGCGATGCGCACGGTCTCGAGCGCGAACGTGCCCGCCTCCGAGCGCAGTAACGAATCGAGATCGATCACCGCGTGACTTCCGAGATGCTCGCGATCGTGCGTCCCGTGTAGTCCACGAGCTGACGCACCGTCCAGGAACCCAGAAAGGCGAACGTCAAGCCGACCGCGATCAGCTTCGAGACGAAGCTGATACTTGCTTCGTTGACCTGCGTGGCCGCCTGCAGGACGCCAACGATGAGGCCGACGAGCAGGGCCGCGAACAGCGGCGGCCCGGCGATCAACGCCGTAATCATGATCGCGTTGCGAAACAGCTCGACTGCGCCATCGGTCGTCACGAGTAACTCCTCAGCAAAGAGCCTGCGACGAGGTTCCACCCGTCGACCAACACGAACAACAGCAATTTTATGGGCAAAGCGATGGTCGATGGCGGCACCATCATCATGCCCATGCTCATGAGGAGTGAGGCGACGGCCAGATCCACCACCAAGAACGGGAGCAAGATCACGACGCCCATCTGAAAAGCGGTGGTGAGTTCGGAGATCACGAACGCAGGCATGGCCAAGCGCAGCGGCACGTCATCCGGCGTCTGCGGTAACGGCACGCTGGTCGCATCGTAGAAGAGCTTCAAGTCAGCTTCACGCGTTTGACGTAGCATGAAGCGTTTCAACGGCAGCGCGCCGACTTCCAGCGCCTGCATATCGCTGATCTTACCGGCGGTGTACGGGTCCACCGCACTCGTCTTGATCTGCTCGACCACCGGCGACATGGTGAACATAGTCAGGAACATCGACAGGCCCATGATCACTTGCGTGGGCGGGCTCTGGCCGGCACCCACACCCTGACGCACGAAGGAGAGCACGACCACGGTGCGCACGAACGAAGTCGTGGTCAGCAAGATCGCGGGCAACAGGCCCAGGAACGTGAGTACGAGGAGGATCTTGAGCGACGGGGCAAGCGTGCCCACGCCGTTCAAAAGCTCCGCGGGGGCATTCATGCGCGCGGTTCTCCGAGGCGAGCCAAGAGACCGCGGGCTTGGCCTTCGACGTCCAGCATCTGCGGACCGGCGGCCTTCGTCGCGGGCTTGCGGGCGGCTTCCGTGCGCGTCGCGGGACGCGACGTGGAGCGAGTAAACGTGTCCTGGGTTTCGGCGGCCAGCTGGTCCGCGGCCGAGTCATCCGCGGGGCGGCCAATGTTGCCGACCGCGTTCGCCAACAGATCTCGGAACGTGCGCTTGGCGGGCGACGCCTCTGGTTCACGGGCGACGCGTGCCGGGCGGGCGGCAAGGTCGACACCTGCGGCGACGAGCCGCGGCCGCGGGGCTTCCGCGTACAGTTCTTCTTCCTCTGCTTCAGGCTCGAGCCAGCCGAGCTTGCGCACCGAGCTATCGGTGACGCCGAGCAGGATCTTGCGACCCGCCACTTCGGCCAGCACCAATTGCGCGCGCCCCCCGAGCTTGGTCGAGCCGATCACGCGCAGCGCCGCGAGGCGCGCTTTGACCGGCTTGTTCTTGCGCGTGCGCAGGTACAACGCGGCTCCCCCCAAGACCGACGTCAGCAGCAGCACGCCCACACTGCGACCGACACCGAGACTCGGACCACCCGCAACCGGCTGCGCTACCTTCGGCGCGCTGCTGTGCGCGAGCCAGGACGGCCCTGGCACCGAGGCGTCCGGGCCTTCTTCCGCATATGCGCCTGCGGCACACAGCGCCAAACACGCGCCGACCAGCGTCGCGCTGACATACTGACGCAGGGGTGTCATTCTTTTGAACCTCGGCCGCGGCCCTCGTCATTGACGACCACCTCGGTGAGGCGAATGCCGTACCGCTCACCGACGACGACGGCCTCGCCGCGAGCGATCAAGCGGTTGTTCACGTACACGTCCAACGGCTCGCCGTTGGCCTTGCTGAGCTCCAAGATTGAGCCCGGGCCGAGCCGCAAAACATCGCCTATTTTGGTGGTTTTCCGGCCTAACTCGATGGTCAGCTCAACCGGCACATCCATCACGAAGCTCAGGCTGTCGGCCGACCGTGAACCGCCTTGGAGCGGCTCGGCGTTCCCCACTTGAGCGCCTTTCAACGGCGGTGCGGAGACATTCTCGAAGGCGTTGGGAGCTGGGGGGCGGGCGCTGGCGTCACTCATACCCCCGCTCTCTTCAATCTTCGTGCCGACCCCGAATTTCGACGGCGAGCTGGCCTCGTGAGATCACGGGC
>JBDTJC010000459.1:0-2797 GCA_039936055.1 Polyangiaceae bacterium
TGAGCTTGCCGTTGTACAAGTTCCACAGCTCGGGGCGCTGGTTCTTGGGATCCCATTGCCCGTAGCGGTCACGGAAAGAGTAGATGCGCTCTTTGGCTCGCGAACGCTCTTCATCACGGCGCGCGCCACCGAAGGCTGCGTCGTAGTTACCCGCCGCCAGCGCTTGCAGCAGCGCGTGCGTCTTCATGATCGTGGTGAACTTGGAGCTCCCATGATCGAAGGGGTTGATCTTGTCTTCCACACCTTGCTGGTTGGTGTGGGTCAGCAGGTTCAGCTCGTGCTTCTTACAGAACGAGTCCCGGAACGCGATCATTTCGCGGAACTTCCAGGTCGTGTTGATGTGCAGCAGCGGGAACGGCAGCTTTCCGGGGTGGAAGGCCTTGCGCGCCAGCTGCACCATGACCGACGAGTCTTTGCCGATCGAGTACAGCATCACCGGGTTGTCGAACTCGGCGGCTACTTCGCGAATGATGTGGATGCTCTCGGCTTCGAGCTGGCGCAAATGGCTCAGTCGAAACTCGAGTGCGCGGTCGGGAGACGTGTCGACGGCGGTCATCAGGGCGGCTGATGTAGCACTATTTCGGTCGGAATTCGCGGGTTTGGCTAACTATTGGAAATTCCTTTGGTTTTGTCCCAAACCGCCGCGTGGGGCGCCCTTACTTCACGACCGTCATGCAGCCGAGCGCGATGCCCACGGAGGCTTGCTCGGTGGCGGCTTCGAAGGAGCTACAGCTCGCCGCGCAGGCGACGATCTTGGTCGGCGTGCCCTTCGCGGGATCGACGTCGTAGTACCAGCCGCCGGTCGTCGCGTCACAGGCCGTCGCGTTGCCGACGTAGTACACGACCGAGGATTTGCCGGCGTTCGTGTACTGCACGTTGACCTGCCCGAAATCCAACGTTTGTCCGGCGCTCGGTTGCGGGACTTGGAACTCACACGCCAAGTGTGAGCCGCGAATCGTGTCCAGCGCGGTCACGAATTGAGCGGTCACGTCCTTCGTCGTGTCGACGATGAACGCGGTTTTGGTGCCACCCTGTTGGGCGATTTCGTTCAAGTTGTCGGGTGCGCCGTTGAGTACGTCATCCTGCCCGAACACGCCGATCACGAAGGTGCTGATGCTGGGCGTGGCCGCGACGCCTGCTTTGGCAAGCGCCGCGACGGAACCGATGGCTGTGGGGGTGCATTCGGTGGGCAGGCCGTCCGTGGCCAATACGACGACGACGCGATGATCCGGATGCGCTGTCGCCCAAGTGCTGGCTTGTTGGATAGCGCCGCTGATCGCGGGCGCGGTAGGTGTGGCGCCTGCAGGCGTTTTTGCGTCGATTGACGCGAGAACGCCGGCCGCAGCGCCCGGCAAGGTGGCGATCGCGCTGGCGGGAGTGGCGTAAACCGTGGCGTCGCAGCTCTCCGTGTTCATGCAAACGCTGCTCACGAGCGTGTCGCACGTGCCGAGATCTTTGCCCATGTCATCGGCCCCGCAGGCCTTGCCGAGTGTGGGACACACGTACCCAGCGTCGAGGCTGCACTGGCCGAGGGTTTGGCACGGGCCGTAGTTCGTGTTGTTGAGCACACAGTCCGCCGCGACGTCACACGGGTAGAGGCTCGGGTACTTGGAGCACGCCTTGAGGAAGCAGGGCGCGCTGTCTCCGCAGTCCGCGTTGGTCGAGCAGGACGTGGGCGCGTTGGGTTTCTCGAGGGGAAAATATTGCAGGCCGACGCCGAGCCCCGCGGAAGATTTGTCCTGAAGGAACGATTCGAGCGCAGTTTTGACGGCGGCCCATTTCGTGGTCTTGGCTGCGGTCGCGTCGAGCATCGAGCTCGAGATGTCCAGCATGATGTACATGTCGAGAGGGATGGGCATCGCGGTGGAGAGATGAGCCGCGCAGGCATCCGTCAGCCCGCCATTGCCGCCGCTGGTGTTGCTACCTCCAGCCGTACCCGTTCCAGCGCCCGTGCCGATATCGAGTCCGCCTGCCTTGTCCCCCCCGGTTCCGGTTCCGGTGCCAGCAGTGCCTGCGGTTGCATTGGGATCGAACGCGCTCGGGTGTGAACCCGAATTGGAACTACACGCCGCGGAGACGCCGGCCGCGAACCAGAGCGACGCAAACCCGACTGCAACTCGAACGCTGCGGAGCATGCTTCAAATAGAGCACCAATAGGCCGAGTTGAGAAGCCGAGTTGAGTATTGAAACAATCCCGCACAGCGCGCGCTCGGAAAGTTCTATCGAGTTGCGAAAATCCCCGGCTCCGAGAGCGAGACGGGGCGTTGTGCCGCGGCTCCAGCGAGCTCCAAGTAGCGCGCACGCGGCACTTCATAGGCGCCCAGCGACGCCAGGTGCGGGGTCACAAATTGTACGTCGAACAGCACGATTCCCGCGGCAAACAGGCGCTGCACCGCGCTGATCAGGCCGACCTTCGAGGCGTCCGTTTCGCGGTGGAACATACTTTCTGCTGCAAACAGCGCGCCGCGCTGCACGCCGTACAGGCCACCGACCAGCTGTGCGTCATGCCAGACCTCCACGCTGTGCGCGTGGCCCAACTGATGAAGGGTGCAATAGGCGTCGACCATTTCCGGCACGATCCAAGTGCCGGAATCGCGCTCCCGCCCGCACTCGAGGATCACTTCCCGAAACGCGTGGTCGAACGTGAGGCGGAAACGTTCAGACCGGATCACTCGCCCGAGGCTGCGCGAAACATGCAAGTGCTCGGGATCGAGCAGCGCGCGCGGATTCGGCGACCACCACATGGGGGGCAGGCCTTCGTCGTACCAGGGGAAGATGCCGCGCTCGTAGGCGTACA
>JBDTJC010000460.1:0-23179 GCA_039936055.1 Polyangiaceae bacterium
GTTTTGGCGTGTCGGTGACGACTGCAACCAATCTGCTGGCAGTATTTCTGCTAGCGGTCGCAGCAGGCACGCTGATTGGTGGTCCGATCGGTGATCGCATTGGCCGCAAGCGAGTGATCTGGTTCTCGATCCTCGGAATCGCGCCGTTCACATTGTTATTGCCGCATGTTGGCCTAGAAGGAACAGTTGGCCTCAGCGTGGTAATTGGCATGGGGCTGGCGTCAGCGTTCCCCGCCATCATCGTGTATGCTCAAGATATGATGCCACACCGCATTGGCATGATATCCGGCATGTTTTATGGCCTTTCGTTTGGTCTCGGTGGCCTCGGTGCGGCGGCGCTCGGACTGTTGGCGGATCACTTCGGGATCGTGTTCGTGTACCAAGTGTGTGCATTTCTACCGCTGCTCGGCTTGGTCGCGGTGTTCTTGCCCGTCGTGAACCCGCCAACGCCCGTCGCTCCGGCTGATCTACCCAGCTGACGTGGGCTGAGGGTTGTGTGGTCGAAATGCAGGTGCCGCCTGAGCGGACCCCGTGCGATATTCCTGTCTGCAAATGGAGAACGGTCGGCTCCGCCCAGGCAAATACGGAATCGAGCGCGTGCTGGGGCGCGGCGGCATGGGTCAGGTCGTTGCGGCCCGCCGGCTGCAGCTCGCTGAGCGTGTGGCAAGGTTACAGCGGGCCTGGGTGGTAAGCGGGGGGTGCCTGCTCGCCATTCTCGGTGCAGAAGGGTGTGGGAGGACGGAGCTTGCACTCGGCGAGAACGCGGCGGGCGTGTCTGGGGTATCGCCCAACAGCGGGTCGAGCGCGGTCGCCGGGGCGGGCGCCGAGACGGCGGGTGGCGCCTCGTCGAGTGGCGGCTTCGGTGCGGACGCCGGAATGGGCGCAGTGATGGCGGGTGGCGCTTCGGGAACGGGCCGAGCCTCGCCGGTCGACTGGTGCGCGAGCGTGAGCTGCGAGACTCCGCCGCCGGCGGTTTGCAAGACCGCGGGCACAGCGACGACCTATGCGGCGACTGGGAAGTGTAGTGCCGGGACTTGCCGTTATACGCCCATCAATACGCGCTGCGGCACGAACCAGGCCTGCGTAGGAGCGGGCGTGTGCTCCACGACGTGCAAGGCGGATTCGCGCTGCGGGGCGAGCTGCGCAGTGTGCGGCGGCGAGACGCCGAAGTGCAAAGACCTGGGCACGATGTCGCAATGCGTGGCCTGCTTGTCTGACGCGGACTGCACGGAAGCCACGCCGAGCTGCAACACGACGACGAATGTCTGCGTCCCGCCGCCGCCTTCTTGTATCGGCCTCGCTTGGACCTGCGGCCCGAGCGGCACCGCGAATTGCTGCGCGTCCGGCGTGGTGACGGGCGGTACCTTCAACCGTAGCAACGACCCGAACTATCCCGCGACGGTGAGCGCCTTCCGACTGGACACGTACGAAATCACGGTGGGGCGGTTTCGGAACTTCTGGAAGGGCTACCCAGGAAACATACCCGCGTCGGGCAGCGGAAAGAACCCGAACAACCCGAGCGACCGAGGCTGGGACGCGACTTGGAATGCGAGCGCGCTGCCCGCGAGCCAAGCCCAGTTGACCGCGAACATCAGTTGCTTTTTGCCTGAGTATCAGACGTGGACAGCGGGGAACGACGCCCTGCCGATGAACTGCATTGATTGGTATGAGGCGCAGGCGTTCTGCATCTGGGACGGCGGACGCCTGCCGACCGAGGCTGAATGGAACTACGCGGCGGCCGGTGGCACGGCACAACGCGCCTATCCGTGGGGAAGCGCGGCCCCGGACTGCTCTTACGCGAACGCGAACTTCCACGGAGCCGCGGGCGGCACCGACTATTGCGTGGCACCAGGGACTGACCGAGCGAACCGCGTCGGCAGCGAATCGCCGAAGGGCGACGGGCTTTATGGCCAGGCAGACCTTGCAGGTAACGTCTGGGAGTGGGCACAGGATTGGTACGCCAGTCCCTACCCGAAGCCATGCGACAACTGCGCCTATGATGAAGTTCACTTCGGGCGGGTGCTCCGCGGTGGCAGCTTCTACGTCGACGACCCGTCGAGCCTGCTTACCTCCTACCGCAGCGACCCGGAGCCCTCGGATCGCGACTGGGACATCGGCGCTCGTTGCGCGAGAGCTCGCTAAAGAGCCTTCGCCACGCCGCCAGCGGCGCGGGAAGCCGTCACGGGTCGCGGTCAGCGCGGCGCGGCTGGCATACCGAAGCGATTCGTAAGCCTCGCTCAGCGTTTCGCTGCTGACTTTTCTGGCGTCTTTCCCGCTAATTTACTGGCCAAGTCGAGCAGCGTCACGTTCCAGCTCATGTTGAGTTCTTCTTGGGTTTTGCGACGCAACTCGGCGCAATCGCCCCGGCCAAGGCGCTTGAAGTCGGGGTACGACTCGCAGCGCCCCCCACCCGGCGCGATATAAATCTGCGTGCCATCCACGCCGGAGCCGTCGATGCGCGATGCGTGACCGGTGCGCTCCGGCAGCAATGATTGGCCAATGAACGACCCGGGTCGCGTCAACCCGAACAAGTGCACGATGGTCGCGCCGATGTCGACTTGCCCGCCCAGGGTATGCACCACGCGCGCGCCGGTGCTCAAGCGCTCGGGCAACACGACGAACAGCGGGATCTGCTTCGTGGTGTAGTCCCGAATCGCCAAACGCCGCTGCACTTCCGGCGTGAGGTCCGTTCCCGCCTCCAGGTACTGCGGGAACTTCATGCGCGAATCATGATCTCCGTAGATCACGACCGTGGTGTTCTCGAGCAAGCCGTCCTTCTGCAGCTGCCCGAAGAGCTGCTCAATGGCCTCGTCGTCGTAGCGCATCGAGTGCAAATACCCGCCAAAATCCGAACCCTCGATGGAACCGACGTTCAGCTTCCGTTCCGCTACAGGCACGTACTGATACGGGCCGTGTGAGGTGAGCGTGATCAGCATGCTCACGAACGGCGTCTTCAACTTTTCGATGCGGGGCACGACGCGCTGAAAAAACAATTTGTCCCCGATGCCCCAGCCAAGCTTCGGTCCTTCACCGAGCTCATCCTTGAACGCGGTCTGATCGAAGCCGTACTTCGGATACAGAACGGCGCGGTTCCACATTCCTGCCGCGTAAGCGTGGCCCGCGAAGGTGGTGTAACCGGCATCCTTGAACGCGTGCAGCAGCGTGACGAAGTGATTCTCGTCGCGGCGAAACGCGACCGAGCCCTGCGGGATAGGGAACTGCGAATTGAGCACCATGTACTCGCAGTCGGAGGTCGAGGAGTCCCCAGTCTCGTCGTATAGGCGGTCGAAGAACAGCGCGTGGTCGTGCAGCCGATTGAGGAACGGCGTCAGCTCTTGCCCGCGCACGTGCGCGCCAATGACCCACTTTTGCATGGCCTCGACCTGCAAAATGAGCAGGTTCGTGCCACGCGCGATGCCAAACTCCGGGTCCGTCGTGGTCTCGACTGCGCGGGCGGCGTGGTACTGCCGAAGTTTGACTAAGTCCGCATCAGTGATGGTGCTGTGTTGGCGCGCGTCGCGAATCGAACGCGACACTTCCTTGATGTGCGCGACGACGATGCCCGAATCTTGCACAGCGTCGGTGCCGTTCAGCACTTTCCAGGAGCGGTCGCTATCCATCCATCTTTGCACGATGCCCGGAATGGGCAGAATGAACGCCACACACGTCAGCACAGCGAGCAAATCCAGCGCGCCGCGCAGCCACAGCGGCGCGCTGGTGCCGCGGTCTTTGGCCGCGCGTGGCCAAATAAATAGCAACGCGATGCTCGAGGCCAGCACCAGCAGCAGCCAAGCGTCTCGGCGCTGCGTGTACTTGATGATGATGTCGCGCACGTCCCAAATCTGGCCGCCCGCGCCGAACGCCAGAACCGGCAAAATATTGCCGAAATAGCGCAGATAAATCAGATCCCCGAACACGATGAGCATGAAGAATGCCATCACCGCGCCGAAGCCGCGCGCCCGATACGCGCCCGGCACAAGCGCCACCGGCAGCGCGAAGACCGCCGCCGAGTAAAACGCAGACGGCTTGAAGCCCGCCCAGAGCTCCAAGTCCACCAGCGAGAGCGAGAGATAGATGACCGCGAGCCCGATCAGGTAAGCGCACGGCACGAGCAGCGCTTCGGCGGCTAAGCGCGTCCAAATCGTGGCGCGCCAACGCAGTAGCCGAAAGCCGAGCGCGATCGCGATCGGGGCGCCGCAGGCTCCGAGCAGCAACGGCGGGGCCATGCTCGGCTTCAAGGTATCGAGGAACAGCTCGGGCCAACGGTCGGCCTCGAGCCTCTGAAAGCAGACGTAGGCAACGCTCAGCGTGAACAACCCGAGCAGCGCCAATTGCGCCGCGCCGCGAAAGCGCGCGGGCAGGCGAGCCGCGAGTTGCTCGCGCATTCGAGCCAAGCCCCCGAGCCGAAGCAGTGCTGCCAAGAGCGCGGAAAGCAGCAGCGCGGCGTCGATACTGACCAGCGCGCGCTGCAACGTCGCGAGGTCCTCGGGGCGGAAATCCTGCGTCATTTGCTGTCCAAGCTGCGCCGGCGTTCACGGCGCAGCACCCACACGATGCCGCCCAGGGTGAGCAGGAACAGCGGGATGGAATAGCGCAGTGAGCGGGGCGCGTAGTGAAACGTGACCTGCGTGGTGCTGGCCGTTAAGCGCGTGGCGACCACGCCGTTGTACTGGATCGCCGGTTCGCCGTTCGCGGTCCAGTTCGGATCAAAGTTCATGTTGTAGGCGAGCACGTCACCCGCGCGCGCACCGGTCACGCGCACATCCGCGTGGTTCGGCGACCAACCAGTGAGCTCCGCGCTGCCCGGACCGTCCGCGAGGTACACGTTCCCGCGATACCCAGGCTGCTCGACAGCCAATGCACCCGGCTTGAAGTCCGCGTCGACGCCGTAACACTTGATGACGCCCGAATTGGCCATCATTGACAGCAGCATGGGCGCGGCCCAGTCACGGCGAACGTAATTCACCGGCCCGACCAGGTGCTGCTCGAACTGCGGCAAAGCCCGGATTTCGTCGGGCTTTTCCATCCAAAACGCCTGGTCGAACGGTTGACGCGCAATGTGCGCGAGGTCCCCGCACCAGAGCGCGAGCGGGACCAAGAGCAGCAAGTCCAACGCCGGCACGCGCTTCAACCAGCGGTCCACGTACGGTCCAACCACTGTCAGGAAGGCCAAGCCCAGGAGCAGCAACATCGGGTAGTGCCAGCGCGAAGGCACGTGCTGTGACGCGAACACGGGCACCTGATGCAAAAGCGTCCACGGTGCATACTCGTGGAACGCGCCAAAGCCCATTAGCAGCAGGAGCAGCGCCGTAATTTTCAACGGTTGGCCGCGCTTGCCGTGCGCGAAAATCACCGCCACGCAGAGCACGATGACGCCGAGCGGGCCGATGTAGATGCCCCACTCGTGCCAGTTGTAGGCGGGCGTGTGTATCGGTCGCGAACCGAAGCGCTGGTCCGTCGAAGTGAACATCACGAGCAGGTCGGACAGCCCGAT
Organism: Polyangiaceae bacterium; assembly: GCA_039936055.1. Taxonomy (GTDB): domain Bacteria; phylum Myxococcota_A; class Polyangia; order Polyangiales; family Polyangiaceae; genus PMG-095. The sequence continues at coordinate 5,495 of JBDTJC010000460.1, forward strand.
CACCTCGCGTGACTCGATCAAACGCGGCACGCGGCCCAGGCGATCCGCGATCGCGAACAGCTTGGGGGCGCCCAGGCCGACCGCCACGCCTCCGGCAATGGCGAGCGCCAAGAGCGGCCGCGTGCTGCGCGTAAATATCGCCAAAAGCAGGGCATAAACGGCCAAAATTAGGGCAGACTGCGGCAGTGGATAAATGCCGCCCCAAAGCACCATGCACGCCATGGCCGCGCCCGTGCCGATCGCATTCTTGAGCCGGTCGGGCTCGAGCGACCGCTCGTAAAACAGCAGCGCCCAGGGCAAGAGCCCGTACTGCAAATGCCAAGTATGCCCCGCGGCCGCTTGCAAGGCCCAGCGCCCATTCAACACATACAATGCCGCGACCACCCCACACAGAGCCGCGCTCTTCGTGAAACGACGCGCCAACAGGAAGGAACCCAAGAGCCCGGTGAGCGCCCCGCCCACTACTTCCAGGCGGATCGCGACGCGCAGATCAGTGAGCAGATACAGCGGCAAGTACGGCGATAGAAAATTGCTCGCCGTCTCCGTGTCCCCGAAGGCCGGAAACCCGCCGCACAGCCACGGGTGCCACCAGGGCGGCTCGTGGTACCGCTTGAGGCTCAGCACCGTGATGTAGCGGTACGCGGTCTCGACGTCCCAATCGTGGAAGCCGTAGGTGTGAAAATCCCGCAGCATCGGGCCGAGGATGGTGAACAGTGTGGCGAGCAGTACGGTTGCAGCACCGCCCAGCGCGAGCAGCCGCAACTCGCCGCCAGGCGCGCGCACGGCGCTTTTCGCACGCTCCAGCCAGACGCCCAGAAAACGAAGCACGCGGGATGCTAATGCGCTCGCGTCCGGTCCCGCAACCGCGCTATCTGTGACGAAAGATGACTGCGGAGCTCACCCGCTTGCTCGATACCCCGCTGCTCGAGCCAGTTTTGCTGCTGTCGGCCTCGCGCCGCGCAGCGGAGCTGCCGGATGCGGCGCGTGAACGCATGAAGCCGTTCGTGGCGGCGGCACGCGCGCGTTTCCGCGTCGCTCTGGAGCTGCGGGATCGTGAAAGCCAGGGCACGGCCTTCGGGCTCTTGCGCGAGGCGGCGTTCCTCGCCTTGCGCGCCCTGGAAATGAGCACGCCGGAGCAGCCCCCGGAGTCACACACGCCGCGCTCGGTCTGGGAACGCTTCAGCGCGCTGCCGGCGCGGCCGGGTGCGCCCGCGGCATTGGCTCAGACGCAAGAAGTGTTGGCGACGGCCGACGTGCTCGAGACCGAGGCGCGCATCCCAGCGGACGCTGCCGCGCTGCGTGCTTCAACGGAAGAAGTCGTCGCGTGGTTGCTCTCCTTGGCCGAGGTGCGCTCGCCGCAAGAGCTGGCGCGTGCGCGCGTGGTCCGGTCGTCTGTGTTCGTCCTGTCGCTGATCGTGATCGTTTGGGCGCTGCTCAGCTACTGGTTCGTGCTCGGCGCGCTCTCGCCGCACGGCATTTGATTCAGCGCCGCGAGGCAAGCATTTCGGAAGACCCTAGCGTGGGCTTGTCGACCGGGCTAGCTTTGGCCCGGTTGAACGATGCCTGTCCAGGAGCCCTCTGAAGGTTTGAATAGGGCGTTGCGGTGAGCCGCGCGCCTGTGAGTCTGCGTCCGGGCGTGATCTTGGATCGCGATGGCACGCTGATCGACGTCGTGCGCGACGAAGAAACGGGCAGTGTTTCCGTCGCTTTTCATCCTGATCACCTGCGCCTACTTCCGGGGGTGATTGACGGTTTGAAAGCGCTCGCCGGCGCAGGTTTTGGGTTTGCGCTCGCTACGAATCAGCCCGGCCCGGCCAAGGGTCAGTACTCGGAGGCCGCCGTCGAGCGCACCAACCGCGCGCTCGCGGAGTTATTTGCGGCCGAGGGCATCGAGCTTTCGGTTATCGAAGTGTGTTTGCATCATCCCGTCGGCGGCCCGGGTGGTGACCCGAAATGGCTGGGCGAGTGCGGGTGTCGCAAGCCGAAGCCTGGTTTGCTCTTGAATGCTATCGCACGCGCGGGCTTCGACCCCGCGCGCACCTGGATGGTCGGTGATTCGGCGTCGGACGTGCAGGCGGCGCGTGCCGCGAACGTGCGCGCCGCTTTGGTTTTCCCTACTAATCGTTGTGAGATCTGCCCGCTGCGGGGCGGCCCCTCGGTGCAACCCGACTTGGTCGCGTCGAACTTCGCAGAGCTAGCCTCCGCGATCATCAACGCGTAGTTTGCGAGCGCGTCACTCCAAACGCACGATTTCGAACTCGGTCGGCGCTTCGCGGGAAGTGCGGTGTGTGGGGCGAAACTGCGCATACCAACGCTCACTGCCGATGCGACGGATGACCTCCGTCACTGAATCGTACACGTAGCCCGCCTTCCAACGGCTTGCGGGGATCACGAACGGCATGCCGACTTCCGCCACGACCATGTCGGGCGCGACGAGCGATGTGCTTGGCGCTGCGTCGAGCGAAGAGTGCATGACGAGGTAGGGCTCGTTTGGATCTGGCCCCGCCGCGCGGAAGTACACGCTGAATACGAGCGACGCGCCGCGCTCGAGCCGCGTTCCAAGCAGCGCGTTGCCGTCGGGGAACACCTGCGCGTGCTGTGCGTCTGCGCCACTCCGCAACTGCGTGAGCCAACCCTCCGCGCCCGCGCTGTCGCCAGCCGCAACGGCGATGTTGTGCGCCACCCGCATTTGCTCGAAATTCGCCGGCGCGGCATGGGGCGGCGGATTCGGCGTCAGGCCGAAGCGGTCCCGCATTTCCCAGGCCAAATACGGGTCCGGCACGACTTCACGCAGCGCGTGGCTGCCGGATACCCAGTATGCCTGCAAGAGCGACGGCTCGACGCGCTGCACCGCGAACGCCTCAAACCCACCACGCGCGGCCGCGCGATCCACCGCCAAGTACGGCCCCACCACGGTCAGTGGAAAGGTTGCCGCAAGCAGCTCTTGTTCGCTCGCGGTCATGAAGCGCTGATCCGCCACGTAGTAGCGCTCCGCGCCTGTGGCGGGCGCTGTCGGCAGGTGGTTCACGGTTTGCACGGGGCGCCTTAAGGACCAATCCACCCACAGCGATTGGCGCATCCCGGGATGCAGCGTGACCCCGCCGTCTTCCGCCATGCGCGCTGTCAACCACTCCAGCGCGGCGACTTTGTCTTTGTCCGGTTTCGTCAGGTGCCCATTCTCGTTGAAGCGCCCGCCCGAGCGATGCGCGTAGTGCAGCGCGCGCAGCCCATCCGGTAAAATGACGAGTGGCACGAGCAGCCCCAGCGCGCCCCAGGCGTACCCCGACCATTCCGGCTTAAAAGCAGGGAAATTGTGGCCGATTCGCGCCGTTAGCTCGACGCCACTCTGCACCAGCCCGGCGCATGCGAAGGCGAAATACAGTGCGAAGTAGTGTGGCCAGAAGACGTGAATGTCCGCGCCTTGCTTGAACACGACGTACTGCACGGCCGCCATCGCGAACACGGCCAGCGGCAGGGCCTCCAGCTCCGTCTTACGCCACAGCACGCGCAGCGCGAGCACCGGGAGCGCGAGCTTGCCCAGGCCAATCGCCAGCCCCGTGAAGGACACTTCGATCCAGAATTTGCGCGCTGCGAGCACCAAGTACAACGGCAGATTCGCGCCGGTTGAGCGCAAGTTGCCCTGGGCGAACAGCTCGTTCAGTTGGCCGAGCTTCATGAACGTGTACAAGTGTGCCGCGACGGCCAGCCCGCACAGCGCGAGCGCGAGCCCCCCGAACGTCGCAATGCGGCGCCGATCCGCCGGCACGGTCCAACGCTTGAGCAGGAACACGCTGGGGAAGATCACGCCCAACAGGACGGCCGCGAAGAGGGTCGCGGCCCAATCACAGCACACCGCGTACGTGAGCCCGCCCAAGGAAAGCCAGGCAAAACGCGCCAAATACTCGCGCCGGAAGCGCGCGTAGCCCCAGATGGCGAGCACCGTGCCGAACATCACCGGCACTTCCAGGGAGTTGAAATCCGAGAAGCTGAGCGCAATCGGCAGCGCAGCAAAGCTGGCAGCGGCGACGACACCGGCAACCGGACTCCACAGTGCACGCCCCGCGAGATACAGCGCAGGTACAGTGAGCGTGCTCTGAATCGCCGCGGGCAAGCGGCAGGCCCAGGCATGATGACCGAGCGCCTTCATGAACAGCGCCGTCACCCAAAATATACCCCAAGGGTGATGGCAGTAGAAGTCACTGGGCAGCGGCTCGCGCGCCAAGTAGCGCGGGATCGGCCCAGCAACGCCCCAATGCCACATGTTTTCTGCGCTCGTGCACACCGCTGAGGCCGAAGCAAAATGCCCCGCGCTAAACGTGTCCCCGAGCTCCCAGAACGCGGCCAAGGCGAAGCCCACGCTGATCAGCGCGGCCAGCGCGTGGCACACGCGCTCCAGGCTGATCCGTCGGCCGAACATCGGCGGGGAAGCTATCACAGTCAGGCGCAGGTAAGCTTCGCTTCCGGGTCCCGAATGCCGAGATCCGAGCCAATTGCGGAGCAGCGTTCGCCCGCCATTTAAGCGCGCAGTCGGGCCGCTCGAGCTAGGGCCGTCTGCACTTCATCCAGCCCGATGGCGGTGTCAGCGGCTCGTTCCGTGAGCCCCGAACGACGCGAAGCGATGCCGCTGTCGTCGCGCCAAGCACCGTTCCGTACCGCTTTTTTCCGCGATGTGGCAGGCTCGGCGCGCTCATCAACCATGCCGAATGCCCGCTTCCTTTGGCTGCTCGTTCCAATCGCGGGTCTCGCGGAGCTTGGCCTGTTCGTGTACGACGCATGGCGTGCGCCGCGCGTGAGCGAATGGCAAGCAGTGAGGGCTGAGGTCGCCAAGCTCAAGGAGCCGGCGGATCTGCTGGTCGTGGCGCCTGAGTGGGCGGACCCAATCGCACGCTATGCCTTCGGGGACGAGCTGATGCCCATCGCAAAGGAAGCGCGTCCCGATGATTCGGCATTTTCACGCGCGGTTGAGGTGGCGACACTTGGCAAGTCAGCGCCTGAACTGCAAGGCTGGAGCGTGCGCGAAGAACGCACGGTCGGGCGGTTTCAACTGCGTCTGCGCGAGAACCCGAAACCGGAGCACGTGCTGTTCTCCTTCTTGGACAACGCCCGGCCGCCCTCGCTGAGCGTCACGGCCGGTGATTCGAGGGATACTGAGCGTGCCTGTGTGTACACGGCGCACGCCGCGGCGAGCGCTGGCGGTTTGCACGGGCACTTAGCGTTTCCGCGTGAGCGTTACCTGTGCGGTGGGGAAGAGTTCTTCGTCGGCATCACGATCTTGGACGACCAAGAATACCGCCCGCGGCGCTGCTTGTGGGCCGAGCCACGCAGCGGCGAGAGCGTACGACTGAGTTTCTCGAACGTGCTGATGGGTCGCAAAATCTTCGGTTTTGGCGGGCTTTCGTATTTCATTTTTCGCGACGGCGCGCACGGTCCAACGACCATCACCGCGCAAGTGCAGGGTCAGCGGGTCGGTAGCTACGAGCACCACGACGAGCGCGGGTGGCATCACTTCGAATTCGATACGGAGCGTTTCGCCGGTCAAACCACGACCGTGGAGTTCGACGTATCGAGCGACGACCCGAGCGACCGACAATTTTGCTTTTACGCGGACACCCGATGAACAGCGCGCGCAAATTAGACCGCTTGGATTGGTTGCTGGGTGGCGCGTTGTTCCTCGCGTACCTGGCGTTGCTCCTGAGCACGGTCAAGGACCTCGGTTACGCGCGCGATGAGGGTTTCTACTTTCAGGCCGCGCATAGCTACGAGGCCTGGTTCGAACTTCTGCGTACGGATTTTTCTGCGGCCATCGACCCGCGCTCGATCGACCGCTACTGGTCAGTGAATCACGAACACCCGGCGCTGATGAAGACGCTGTTCGCCTTCTCGCATCACTACTTGTTTACGGATTTGCAGCTGTTTCGCGAGCAAGGCACGGCGTACCGCTTCCCCGGCATGGTGCTGAGCGCGCTCGGCGTCGCGGTCACGTACGCTTGGGGCGCGCGAGAAAACGGTCGCCTCGCGGGCGTCGTGTCGGCGCTCGCCCTGGCGTTGATGCCGCGCGTTTTCTATCACTCGCACTTGGCATGCTTCGACATGCCCGTGACGACCATGCTCCTGATCACCACGTATGCCTTCGCGCGCTCTCTGGAAGGCAAGCTCGGTTGGGCGATCGCCACCGGCGTGTTGTACGGGTTGCTCCTCGACACGAAGCACAACGCTTGGTTATTGCCGGGCGCGTTCGTGCTGCACTTTGTGTTGACGCGAGGCGTGCACGCCGTGCGTGAGCTACTCGCGAAGCGCTGGGCGTTCCCCCATGCGTTCGTCGCCATGACGTTGATTTCGCCGTGCGTGTTCTACGCGGGCTGGCCGTGGGTCTGGCACGACACGTTCCAGCGGCTGCGCGACTACGTCGCGTTCCACATGGGGCACGAGTACTACAACATGGAATTTCTAGGCCAAACGTACTGGAAACCGCCCATGCCGCGGCTGTACGCTTGGGTCATGACGCTCGCCACCGTGCCGGGCATCACACTGCTGTTGTTCCTGATTGGGCTCGCAGTCAGCGCGTTCCGCCGCAAACCCGCCGCCGCACCAGCGCCGCCGTCCACGCCGCTACTTTGGTTTCTGTGTTTGCTGATGTGCTACTCGCCCTGGTGGTCGGACGCGACGCCCATCTTTGGCGGCACGAAGCATTGGATGACGGCCTACCCATTCCTGTGTCTGTTCGCGGGACGCGGTTTCGCGTACGTGGCGGAGCGCGTGGCAGAGCTCTGGCCGCGAAAGAGTTGGCGCGTGTGGGCGCCTCCGGCGTTGGCAGCAGCGGTGCTCGTGGGACCACTGTGCATGACCCTGCATTCGGAGCCGTGGGGCTTGAGCTTCTATACGCCGCTCGTCGGTGGCGCGCCGGGCGGCGCGAGCCTCGGCCTGAATCGCACGTTTTGGGGCTACACCACGGGCGCGGTGCAGGGCTTCATCAACCAACACGCGCCGCAACGCGCAAACGTGTACGTGCACGACACCGCCCTCCAAAGCTGGGAAATGCTGCGCCAAGATGGCCGCATCCGCTCGGATTTGCGCGGCTCCCTCGCCATCTCCGGCTCCAGCCTCGCGCTCTACCACGACGAACCCCACATGCACCGCGTCGAATACGAAACCTGGGTCGACTACGCCCACGACGCCCCCGCCGAAGTCGGCACCTTCGATGGCGTCCCCGTAGTCTGGGTCTATCAACGCTAGTATCTTCAGGCCACCGGCGGTATCGCCTACGACCTCGGCCCAGTGAAGCTGCGCGGCGAGCTCGGTTGAGAATCCGGACGGCTCGGCGCGGCGATCGCGCTGTTCTGAGTCGGACGGCGCTCGTTGCGGTGCGCCAAAGTCACTCGCTCGCCCAGCGCGCGTCTCCCTCGGTGAACCACGCGAAGCGCGAGACGATGCGCGCTTCTACGCGGGCGTCGTGGGTGTGGCCGGCGCCGGGGATGTATTGGACTTCGGCAGGGACGCCCACGGCTTTGAACCAGCGAACGGCGTTGCGGGCGGGCTCGGCGCATTCTTTGCGGCCGCAGACGAAGAGCACGCGTTCGCCGCCGTGCTCGTGGAAGGCTTTGGCGCGGGCCATGTTCCAGTCGGCGAAGCCGCCCTCGACCAAGACTAAGCGCGATACTTCACTAGCGTGTTCGACCAACATCAGCGCGCCCATGGTCGCGCCCTGCGAGAAACCCGCGTAAAATTCCGGTCCATCTGCGATGCGCTCGGCATACCGCGCGCGCAGCGCGCTGAGCGCAGCGAAGGTTTCGCGCTCGAGCGAAGGATGATCCGGGTAGTACTCGCCGTCTTCCGGGTTCGGGCCCCGCTCGCGGCCCCGTACGCAAAGCAGGATCGCTCTGCCCTTCGAAATGCGTGACCACAACTCGCAGTGCCCCTCGGCCGTGCCACCCGCGCCGTGCGTCACGACCAAGACTGGCAGCTTCCTCGTACCCTCAGGCAGTGCCACGAGCGACGCGGAGAACTCCGGGACCTCCAGCGGGACGAACTGACTGGATGCGGCAGGTGGCGCCGCCGCTATTGCCCCCAAGACCAGCCAAGCCAAGCGCGGAAACACCGTCAGCCTCCGAGGTAAGACATTTCGAGCCGTCGCACGTCGCTGCGCACGCCCTGCGCACGCAGCTCCGAGTAACGATCACCGCGCGCGCGCCAAAAGTTCTCCAGTGTCGCGCGCAGCTCGGTGTCTGCCTCGCTCTGGCGCAGCACGCTCCGTAGGTCCGTGCCGGTGCGCGCGAACAAGCACCCGAAAACCTGCCCATCCGCGCTCAAGCGCAGCCGCGCGCAGTCGCCACAAAAGGGCTGAGTTACGCTGGTAATCACGCCAATCTCCCCGCCGCCGTCGGTGTAACGGTGGCGCTTGGCGACCTCCCCCGCGTAGTTCGGCGCGATGGGCTCGAGCGGCAACTCCGCGCTGATTCGCGAGATGATTTCGGCGCCGCTGACCACTTCATCCAACCGCCAGCCGTTGGTCAGCCCAACGTCCATATACTCGATGAACCGGACGATGTCCCCGCTGCCTTTGAAGTGCCGCGCGAGGTCCACGACGGTGTGATCGTTCACGCCGCGGCGCACCACGGAGTTGATCTTGAGTGACTCGAAGCCCACCGCATGCGCGGCATCAATCCCCGCGAGCACGTCGGCCAGCGGCAGCTCCGAATCCGTCATGCGCGCGAATACGTCGGGCGACACCGAATCCAGGCTGACCGTTAGGCGGTCCAAGCCCGCGCTGCGCAAGGCCTGGGCGTGCTTCGACAAGAGCGAAGCGTTTGTCGTCAACGCGAGCTCCAGCCCCGAAAATTGGCGCAGCATCTGCACCAGCTTGGGCAAGTCACCGCGCAGTAGTGGTTCACCGCCCGTCAAGCGCACCTTACGCAAGCCGAGTGGCACCATGACTCCCACTACGCGCGTGATCTCTTCGAAGCTCAAAATGTCCGTGCGCGGCAAATAGCGATGCTTTTCGCCGAAGTGTTCGCGCGGCATGCAATAGCGGCAGCGGAAGTTGCAGCGGTCCGTCACGCTCACCCGCAAATCTGCGAGCGGCCTGCCGAGCTGATCCGTAACCGGGTGCATGTCCTGACGGTGTAGCATTGCCTGCCTCCGCCGCCGCGCGCAGATTGCGACCTGCCTTCACGCGCGTTCTGAACACCTGCTATCCTTGGGGCGTGAAGCTCTACTCTTTCGATGGTGTGGACACGGCGCTCGAGCTGCTCCCGCTCGCCGCGCGGCGAGCCCTGGACGCGAGCGGCCTCAAAGTCTCGCTTGAGGCTTGGCGCGCTTTGCCGCTGGAAGGGCGCCGCGCGCTGGTGGAAGCGGGCTCCGCTTCGACCGTGGACACAGCGCGCGTGACAACCCTGTTCCCCGCCGAGCACATCGCGCGCATCGAGGCCTCCGCAGAACCCGCGGGCTCGGCCGTGCCCGAAGAGCTCCGTGCGGCGTTCGGGCCCTCCCGCCCGGTTTCAGCCGCGCTGTGGCAGGCGCTCTCCCCGCTCGATCGCTACGCGCTGCACAAGGTCGCCACGCGCGGCAATCCCGAGCGCCTCAAGGCCGCCTATCTGGAGATCGTCGGGCACAGCGCGCTGTCGACGCACCTCGGGCCCGCCGGTGGCGCGCGCATGGTGGATGTATCGCAGAAGCCTGCGTCGCATCGGCACGCGCTCGCCGAAACGCGCGTGCTCATGAACGCGGATGCCTTCGCGCGTGTAAAGAGCGCCGCGGTTCCGAAGGGTGACGTGCTCGGCACGGCGCGCTTGGCCGGCATCATGGCCGCGAAGCGCACCGCGGACCTCCTCCCACTGTGCCATCCCTTGTCGCTCACGAAAGTGGAAGTCACGCTGGAGTTGGACGACGCGGCCAACGCCATCACCATCCGCGCGACGGTCGAAGCGTTCGACCGCACTGGCGTCGAAATGGAGGCGCTGACCGCGGTTTCCGTGGCCGCACTCACCGTGTACGACATGCTGAAGGGCATCGATCGCGGCATGGAAATCGGGCCCACGCGCCTGCTTGCCAAGAGTGGCGGGCGAACGGGGGATTTCAAGCGATGACGCTGTTCGAGATCCGCGAAACCGAAATCAACGTCGCCGAAGTGCTGGCCGCGGTGACCCGCCCAGAAGCTGGCGGCATCGCGATGTTCGTGGGCACCGTACGCCGTGAGAACGCCGGCCACGCGGTCACGCTGCTCGAGTACCAAGCCTACGCTTCGATGGCCGCCAAGGAGATGGCGCGCATCGCCGCCGAGATCCAAACCGAAATCGGGGATGTGCGGCTCGCCGTGCTGCACCGCGTGGGTTCACTGAAGGTGGGTGACACCGCCGTCGTGTGCGCGGCCAGCACGCCGCATCGCGGCGAAGCGTTCACGGCGTGCCGGCTGCTGATCGATCGCATCAAAGCGCGCGTCCCGATCTGGAAGCGCGAACACGGTCCGAGCGGGCCATACTGGGTGGGCTGGGAGGACGCGCGCTGCGAAGCGGGCGGGCCCGGTCAGCCACATCACCACGATCAGTGATTGACGATGTCTTCCGGCGTGTCCCAATCGCGTAGCGCGCGCGCCTGGTCGTCGTCAAACTCGAGCTGCTCTAGATCATGGCCGATTTCGTCGAGCACGTGCATCAGCGCGCGCTTCCCCGCGGCCAGCGTGCGGTCCACCGCGGCGAGAGTCGGCTCCGGCGCATACGCCGCAGCCAACGGTTGAAAGCGCCCATGCACGAACGGCACGCGCGCCGCGCCCTGCAGCGGTTCGAGTAACCGAGTCAGTACGGCTTCGTCCAAAAAGGGCAAATCACACGCCAAAGCGAGCGCGATGCTTTGCTCCTCCTTGGCTCGCACTAGCAAACTGCGCAGTCCTCCGAGCGGCCCAATTCCCGCTGGGTCGTCCTCCAAACGCGCGATTTCCAGCTGCGCATACGCAACCGATCTGCCGACCAGATACACGGAAGCCAACGGCGCAACGCGCGCGCAAACGCCCAGCAAGCGCTCGACCAAGGTTTGGCTGCCGTCCGGCGTGCGCAGTAGGCCCTTGGTCATGCCGCCCATGCGCATGCCCGAGCCGCCGACGAAAATCCCGATCGTGAACACGCTCACAGCTCCGCCAACCGAATCATCTCCACACTTTCTCCCGCTTCGAACCCGGCGCTATCCGCCGGAATGATGAGCAGCGCGTCCGCATGCGCCAAACTCACGGGAGACCCCGAAGCTTGGTTGCTAGCCGTGATCGCCAAGTCTCCCTCGAGCACCGCCCGATAGAAGCCTGTGCGCCCTGGCGCTTGTCGCAGCGCGCTCTGCAACCGCACCTTGCCGCGTGGCGGCACGGGCCTTTGGTCGCCTTGCATCGCCCGCAACAGCGGCATGCCGAAGAGCGCAAACGTGAGCTGCGCCGACACCGGGTTGCCCGGTAAGCCGAGGATCAGAGTGTCCCCAAAGCGGCCAAAAGCGAGCGGTTTTCCGGGGCGGATCTGGACTTTCCAGAAATCTAGTTGGGCGCCCACATTGCTCAATGCAGCTTTCACCCAGTCGTGTTCACCCACACTGACGCCTCCCACGGTGAGCAACAAATCCGTAGCTTGTAAGGCCGCGCGCAGCGCGCTCTCCGTCTCTTGCAGCGTGTCACCGGTGCGCGGCTCCAGGCGCGTCTGCGCACCCGCACTCTGCGCCATGGCCGCCAAGCTCGGCCCGTTCGAATCCGGGATCGTGCCCGGCAGCGCCACCGAACCGGGCGCCCGTAGCTCTTCCCCCGTGCACAGAATGGACACGCGCGGACGGCGCGCGACCAAAAAATCACTGCGGTCCACCGCTGCTGCGAGCCCGATGCGAAATGCATTCAGGCGCGAACCGCGGCAAAGCGCGGCCGTGCCCTGGGCGAGGTCTTCGCCGCGGCGGCGAATGTGCGCGCCCAATTGGGGCGCCACGCCGAAACGCGCCGTATCACCCTCACGGGTGACGCTCTCCTGCATCACCACTGTGTCCGCGCCCGTGGGGATCGGCGCGCCCGTGAAAATACGGCACGCACTGTGCGGCTCCAGCTGCGGCGCGAGCGCACCCGCGCGGCTCTCACCGCGCACCAACAATGACCACGGCCCCGCGCCGCTGAAGGCGCTGTGCAGAACGGCGTAGCCGTCCATCGCGCTGTAGTCGAAGCCGGGCAACGGTGCGCGGGCGATCAGGTCTTCCGCCAGCACCCGCCCAGCTCCCTGTTCGAGGCTGACGCGCTCGCTGCCCATGATGGGCGCAGATTCCAGAATACGTCGCAGCGCGTCGTCGAACGAGAGCATGTGCCGCGAATACTAGTCCTTCGGTTCGGATGTGCGTTCCGAGTTTCCGCGGCCCTCGAGGGTGAGGGCCGCAGAAACCCTCCCGTACGGCAAGTCTGTCCTCAGTACTCGATCTGTCTCGTCCTACTAGCCCAACCGCGAATTGCCCGAATTCGTTGGAATGCAGTCGGTGAGCAATCCGTCTGACGATCGTACCGAAAGGTAGACACGGCGGTTTTTGTTCGGAATTGCAGCTAGCCTCAGCGAGCCTGGGCACGCCAGTTGCTTGAGGTGAGAGGACGACGCATGATCTTCCGTATGAGGCGCGTAGCAGGGTTCGTGACGGTGCTGGGGCTGGCGCTCAGCGCCACCAGTCGACCCGCGTTCGCGCAAGAGGCGGACAACACTTGGTTTGATGGGCAAGCGGACCAAGCAGCGCCACCTCCGCCTCCGGATGCACGGCCGGCTAGTGCGGCCGAGGTGCCTCAAGGCGCCCCGCCAACTGACGTTGCGCCTGAAGGTCCGAGCGAGCCCCCGCCCGGTATGGCCCCGCAGCAAGGTCCACAGGCCAACGTTCCCGAGACTGACCCGCGTGCCCTGACGGAATTCCGCCCCACCCTGGACCCTTATGGGACATGGCTGAACGACGAGAAGTACGGCACCGTGTGGGTGCCCAACCGCGATGCCGTCGGTGCTGACTTCGCTCCTTACGTCAGCGCCGGTCGCTGGGCCCTCACGGATGATGGTGATTGGCAGTGGCAGAGCGACTACCCGTTCGGTGGCGTGGTGTTCCACTACGGCCGCTGGGTTTGGCTCTCGGGCACCGGTTGGGCCTGGGTTGCCGGGCGCGAATACGCGAACGCTTGGGTTAGCTGGCGCGTCCCCACGGATGACTACGGTTACGTCGGCTGGGCGCCCATGCCCCCGGCTTGGGGTTGGTACGGCGGCTCGGCGGTCTCGCTTTGGTGGTATCCGCCCACCGCGTATGTCTTCTGCCCGAGTGGCTACGCGTTCTCGCCCCACGTGCATTCGTATATCGTGCACGACCGCTACGTGATCCACGACGTCGCCGCGCACACTCGCAATTATTCTGACGGTCGTGCCGGTCCGCAGCACGTCGCCGCTTCGCCGCGCGTCTTGCCCGCCAATTCGGTGCCACCCCGCGGTCCGAGTTTGCAGAGCGCGCACGTCCCAGCGTCCATGGCACCCACCAGTCGCGTGCCCATGCGCTCGGCGTTCGCCGGCGCGCGCCCCGCGGGCGCTGCTTCCTTCCGTTCCCCGGAGGGCTATGCACGCCCCAGCCCGTTGGCGTTTCAGGGCACCCGCACCTGGGCCGCCGGCAACTACCGCTCACCGTCGTACAGCAATCCGAGCGTAGCGCCGCGGCCAGCCGCGGCCTACTCGGCGCCGAGCCAGTCTTATCGCCCGGCGCCCACTCGCTCCTGGCCGGCCCCCAGCGCTCCGCGCTATTACTCCTCGCCGTCAGTTCCCATACGCTCTAGCACTCCCGCGCCGCACTATTCGGCTCCCGCCGCGCATGATTCCGCTCCCGCCGCGCATTATTCCGCTCCGTCTTTCCACTCGGCTCCGTCTTTCCACTCGGCTCCGTCTTTCCACTCGGCTCCGTCCTTCCACTCATCAAGGCGCTGATTCATGCGAAGAGCTTTCGCGCTGAGCATCCCGTTCCTGCTTTTGGTTGCTGGCTGCACTTACGACAACGGTGACGCGCACCGCGTGATCGATTCGCAGCAGCCAGATCCGACGCTCGAATGTGGCACCGTGGCCCGCTCCACGATCGACGTCGACAGTAAGATCGACATCGACCCCGGTGCCGGCGCGGGCGTGTTTATCGAATATGCAACAGGCGGGCACTGGCACGTGCGCACCGCTTGCGACACTGCCAAGGGTAGCGCTCCTTGCGTTTGGGACATCCTCGTCTCGCCGGAAACGGGGCACTCGCTGTCCAACGTTACGCCCGAAGACCTAGAGGACAGCACCGACAGCTTGCATGAGTACGCAAGCTCGCCCGGCACCTGGCAGCTCAATGCCACCACCAGTTCGGATCTCGACGGCTTCACCTTCGACGCCGATCCCGGCTCGGCCGTTGAGGTCGACGCCTTGCTGGATGGCGTGTGTGCCGTGCCCTACTTCTTCTGGGTCGGGGACGGCGCTCTTCACCCGGGTTCGCCCTCGAATCCGCTGATTCTGGCGCCTTCGTCCGAGTAGCGCGGGCAGCCCGGCTACTCGTCGCGCGACTTGCGCTTGCGCTTCTTACCGGCGTGGCGCCGCAGCTTGTCCAGCGCGCGCGGCGCGGCGAGGGTGAGCGGCTTGGATTGTAAGCCGAGCAACGCTTCGCTCTCCCGCGCGCGTTCGCGTGCGAGCTCCATGAAGCGGCTCTGACTGCGCACGAGTTGGCTGCCCGGTTCGGCCTCGATGCGCTGGTACACGGCGTTTGGCAGCAAGAGCCAGCCCTTGGTGTTGTCTGAGCGCATCGTGCCGAGCACTTCTTCCATCACGCGCTTCTTGAGCACTTCATCCAGGATCGGAAATAGCACTTCGACCCGGCGCCGGAAGTTGCGTGGCATCCAATCAGCGCTCGAGCAAAACACTTCATCCTGGCCGCCGTTCTTGAAATGGAAGATGCGCGCGTGCTCCAAGAAGCGATCGATCACCGCGTGCACGCGAATGCGTTCGCTCACGCCCGGTAGCTCGGGGCGCAAGCAGCAGATGCCACGTACCAAGAGATCGATCTCCACGCCGGCCTGCGAGGCCGCGTACAGGGCCGCGATGACGTCTGCATCCACCAGCGAGTTCATCTTGGCCATGATGCGCGCGGGGCGGCCATTGCGCGCGTGCTCGGCCTCACGCGCAATCAGGCCCAGCACCGCTTCGTGCAAGCCGAGCGGCGCGACAATCAGCCGGTTCCAACGCAGCGGGGCGCTATAACCCGTGAGCATGTTGAAGAAAGACGTCGCGTCCTCCCCGATGTCTTCGCGCGCAGTAAATAGCGAGAGATCCTCGTACAGGCGCGCGGTTTGCTGGTTGTAATTGCCGGTCGCCAAATGCACGTAGCGGCGCAGGCCAGTGTGCTCTTTGCGGATCACGAGCAGGACCTTGGCGTGCGTCTTAAACCCGAGCAGGCCATACATCACGTTCACCCCAGAGCGCTCCAGCGCGCGTGCCCACTGAATGTTGCTCTCTTCGTCGAAGCGCGCCTTGAGCTCGACCAAAGCGGTTACTTGTTTGCCGAGCTCTGCTGCGCGCTGCAGCGCTTTCACCAGCGGTGACTCACCACCCGTGCGGTACAGCGTCTGCTTGATCGCGAGCACCTTGGGATCTTCTGCGGCCTGCCACAAGAAATCGATCACCGCTTCGAACGATTCATACGGATGATGCAGCAGCACGTCTCGCTCTTGAATCGTCTGAAAAAAGTCGTCTGAATCGCGCAGCGGCGGCACGTACTGCGGTGTGAAGGGTTCGTCACGGCGGTCACGGCGGTCGTCGTTGGCGGTGAGCTCGGTCATGTCACCGAGGAACAGCGCGCTGCTCACCATGTACACGTCGCGATGCGGGTCGATATCGAGCTCGCGACACAGCCAATTCAACGAGTCCGAAGGGGCCTCGCCGCTGACCTCCAGGCGCACCGCGTGGCCGCGCTCACGGCGGCGGAGCTCGTTCTGTAGTGTGAGCAGCAAGTCGTCTGCGTCTTCGTCGTCGATTTCGATGTCGAAGTTGCGCGTGACGCGAAAGGCGTACGCGCCAGTGATGCGCATCTGCGGGAAGATCAGCCGAGTGTGCCGAAAAATCAGGTCTTCCAGCGCGACGAACGCACGCCGTGTGCCCTCCACCGGCACCCGAATCATGCGCGGAAGCATGGTTGGCACCTGTACCAAGCCGAAAGCGGGCTCTGTCGTGTGCGCACGTTTTTCGAAGATCACGCCCACGTTGATGCTCTTGTTCCGCACGTGCGGGAACGGGTGCACAGGGTCGATCGCGATGGGCGTCAGCACCGGGAAAATGTCGCGCTGAAAGTGCAGATCCAGCGCCGCCTGCTCCTTGGGTGAGAGCTCGTCCGGGCTGACCAAGGCCACGCCCGCTGCGCGCAGCTCCTTGCGCAGATTGTGATTCCAAATGCGATACTGCTCCGCGGTCAGCTCGTGCACCCGTTGGCTGATTGCGGCGAGCTGTTGATCCGGCGTCAGCCCATCCGGCGGAAGCTCTTCCACCTCACCGGAGATCTGCGCCTGCAACCCGGCCACGCGCACCATGAAGAACTCGTCCAAGTTCTGGGCGTAGATGGCCAAGAACTTCAGGCGTTCATAAAGCGGGACTTTTTCATCGTTGGCTTCGTTTAACACGCGCGCATTGAACTCGAGCCACGACAACTCACGATTGATGAACAACGCTGGGTCGTCCGCGCGGTGCGGCCACATCGGCACCGAAGCGATGGGCGTAGACGCCGGCACACTCAAGGTTTGCGGTGCTACGGAAGCCAGTGCGGAACTCTGTGCTGAGTGAACGCTTTGACTCGGAATCGCGGGTCGCGTGATGTCGGGAGCTGCAGTCATCGAGGGGCTAGCATCCTACCGCGGTTCTCCAGCCCTTCGCGAAAGCGGACCGAAAACGTCACAAACGCGGTTCCGAATCCCTCTTGACTGACGCGCCGTCGCGGCCATGACGCCGGCTGATTTCTGTGGTTTAATCGAGAGTTGGAAACCGATGGAAGAAAAACAAACCGACGTCGCTAACTCCGTGGGTGGCATGGTCGCGCAGATCGCGGCGATGCAGGATTACGATCGCTATCGAGACCTCGCCTGGGAGGGCAGCTTCGAGGAATACCTCGCGCTCGTCCGAGAGCGCCCGCAGGTCACACGCAACGCTTTCCAGCGTATTTACGACATGGTGATCTCCTACGGAACGGAGGAGTACATCGACAACAAGAAGAAGTTGGTCCGGTACAACTTCTTCCGCGACGAGATCGACGAGGGCAAGGACGCGGTGTTCGGCTTGGACATCCCGCTCATGCGCCTGATGAACGTGCTCAAGGCCGCCTCGGAAGGCTACGGCCCCGAGCGTCGCGTGATCTTGCTGCACGGGCCCGTCGGCTCCAGCAAGTCCACCATCGCCCGCCTCTTGAAGAAGGGCGTCGAGCGCTACTCGACGACGCACGAGGGCGCCCTGTACACCTTCCAATGGGTGAACCTCGCGGAAACCGGCCTAGCCAGCGGTGAGGCGGATGTCTTTGATTCGCCCATGCACGAGGAGCCGCTGCGCCTGATCCCGCAAGAATGGCGCGAGCAATCGATCAAGAAGCTCGGCCTCTCGAACGAAAAGTTCAAGGTCCGCGTCGACGGGGATCTGGATCCCGCCAGCCGCTTCATCTTCCAGGGCTTGATCAAGC
>JBDTJC010000461.1:0-6574 GCA_039936055.1 Polyangiaceae bacterium
TCCTTCTCCTTGACCTGGATGATGTGGTCGATCGCCTGGCCGGCCTCGGACATGATTTCCTCGACCTTTTTCTTCGCGCGCTCGACTTCGTCTTCGCTCGCGTCGCCGCTTTCTTTGAGCTCGGCCAGCATATCGAGGGCTTCGTGGCGCGCTTTGCGCACGCTCACCTTGCACTCCTCGCCGTCCTTCTTGGCGATCTTCACCAAGTCCTTGCGCCGCTCCTCGCTGAGGGGGGGGATCGGAATGCGAATCAAGTCACCGTCTACCTGCGGGTTGAGGCCGAGGTCCGACTCGCGCAGCGCCTTCTCTGCTGCTTTGACCATGGACTTATCCCACGGCTTCACCGTGAGCAGCCGCGGCTCGGGCACGCTTACGGTGGCCATCTGCCCGAGGGGCGTGGTCTGTCCATAATAGTCGACGCGGATCGAATCGAGCATCGACGGATGCGCGCGACCGGTACGAAGCTTGGCCGCTTCACGGCGCAGCGCCTCCTTGGATTTCTCGATTCCTTGCTTCAGCTCGCTCAAAACGTCGTCAATCATACCCATCGCGTACCTCTATGCTTGGACGGTCGTTTCTATATCACCGGCCGGAAACATCGGCGAGTGCTACGAGTTCAGGGGGCTGGTCGCTTCTTTTTGAGGATTGGCCGGTGGACCGCAGGCGGTTTGCCGGCGTCGTGGGCCGCGGAGCCGGCGTCGGCGGGCCAGAAATTCTTGTCGGCCGCGCGCAGTTGACGCGCGTTTTCGGCTTCGACCACCGCAGCCGCGCTGGCCGTCGCCTGGCGGATTTGCTCGTCAGCCTCCCGGGTGCGCTTGAACACATACAGCCCCAGCACGCCCAGCATCAACGAAGCCCCGACCAGCAAGCCCGCCAGCATGCGCCCGCGCCCCGAGGGCTGCAGCTGAATTTCGCCGTCGTCCACGATGCTCGGCGCCATCGGGCGGATCTCGTACAGCACGTGCTCGCGTTGCGCGCGCGCCCACTCATCCAAGCGCACGAGCGCGTCCGACAGCTCCACCACCGAGGCGAATCGCCGCTTGGGGTCACGCGAACACGCGCGATCGAACCAAGCATCGAAGGCCTTGGGCAGCGAAGGCTGAAGCCGCGAAGGCACGGGCATCGGTGCCGCACACACCTTCAGCACGACATTACCAATCGCGTCACCCTCGAAGGGGACGCGGCCACAGAGGGCCGAAAATACGCACGCGCCCAGCGACCAAATGTCGGAAGCCGGACTCACGGGCGCGCCGGTCAGCGCTTCGGGGCTCATGTAGAGCGGCGTACCCAGCACCATGCCTGCCTGAGTCGACGAAGCGCCCGTGGCGGCCTCCTCGTGCACCATCTTCGCGATGCCGAAATCCACCAGCTTTACCGAGTAGCCACGCGCTCCTGCCTCACCATCGCGAGCCAGGAAAATGTTGTCCGGCTTCAGATCACGATGAACGATCCCGGCTTGGTGCGCGGCAAACAGCGCTCGCGACGCCTGCTGCACGATCTCAGCGACCTCGTGTAGCGGCAACTTGCCGCGCCGCGCGATGGCCTGCTCCAGCGACTCGCCTTCCAAGTACTCCATCACGATGTACGGCTGCCCGGACGCCGTAACGCCGTGATCGTAAACCGCGACCGCGTGGCGACTCTTGATCCGAGCCGCGGCCTTGGCCTCCGTGTCGAAACGCCTCAGCGCCTCCGCACTACCGGCCAAACGCGGGTGCACGAACTTGATGGCAACGAGTTGATCGAGCGTGATATGCCGGCCCGCCCAAACGCTGCCCATGCCACCTTGACCGATCAGGCGCTCGACCAAGTAGCGCCCCGCGATCGTGGTGCCCCGAAAATCAGCAGGCGGCGAATCAGTCATCGTCTTCCGTCGAGCTTGGAGGCAGGCTTCAGGTTAGCGCGCTAGTGACCAGCAGCGCCACCGCCCCGAATCCGAGTATTGCATGCAAATCCGCGTCGTGAGCTGGAACATTCACAAAGGCATCGGCGGCATCGACCGCCGCTATCGCTTGGAGCGCATCGTGGAGGTCCTGACCAGCCTCGCCCCGGACATCGCGCTCCTTCAGGAAGTGGCGGAGGATATGCCTCGCTCGAATTTCCACCACCAACCGTCGGCGCTATCTGAGGCGCTGAACATGCCGCACCTCGGCTTCGGCCCCGAACATCGCTTTCGGGAGGGAGGTTATGGCAACGCTATCTTGAGCCGTTGGCCACTGACCGACATCAGCCGCGTCGACCTCACCATCGGCAAGCGCAAGAAGCGTGGCGCGCTCACGGCACGCGCGCACGTGGAAGCGGGCGGACACACACGCAGCCTGGTCCTCGTGAACATGCATTTGGGACTCATGGGGTCGGAGCGCGGCGCGCAGTTGGATCGCTTCCTCGAGTCGCACCCGTTCGCGCACCTGCAGCGCCGCACACCCGTCGTGCTCGGTGGAGATTTGAACGACGTGTGGGGCTCCCTGGGCCCGCGTTACCTCGCGCCAGCTGGGTTCGGCCGTTGCGGGTCGCTGCTCAAGACTTTTCCCGCTGCGTTACCCATGCGTCCGTTGGACGGCATATTCGCGCGCGGTGATCTGGAAGCGCGCGCGCTGCACGTCCCGCGCACCAAGCTCTCGAGGCAAGCTTCGGATCATCTTCCACTCGTGGCAGATCTGGAATTGGTGGGGCTGGGAACGTAGTCGCGGCGGGGGGGTTGCGGCCCGAAGACTGCGCAATGGGCCGGGCTGGCCCCTCACGCGCGGCGTCGTGGTAGCCTCCAGCCCGGCAAAAATGGCTAAAACAACCGAACTGACGCGAAGCCCGGAGTGGCAGGCCCTGCAAGCCCACTACCAGGCGACTCACGAAACTCAGCTGCGCGATCTCTTCGCGGAGGACGCCTCGCGCGCGCAGCGTTTTCAAGCCGAAGCGCTGGGCATTTACCTCGACTACTCGAAGAACCGCATCACGGACGAGACCCTGAAAGGGTTGTTCGCGCTGGCGAAGAGCGCCAACCTGTCGGCCAAAATCAAGGCGATGTTCGCGGGTGAGAAGATCAACACCACGGAGGGCCGCGCCGTGCTGCACACCGCCCTGCGCGCCCCGGAGGGCGCGTCGATCGTGGTCGACGGCAAGAACGTCGTGCCGGAGGTGCACGCGGTGTTGGCCAAGATGGCGGAGTTCTCGGAGCGAGTACGCAGTGGCGCTTGGAAGGGTCACACCGGCAAGGCGATCAAGAACATCGTCAACATCGGCATCGGCGGCTCGGATCTGGGGCCGTACATGGCCACGGAAGCGCTGCGCTTTTACAGTGCGCGTCACCTCACCTTCCGCTTCGTGTCCAACGTGGACGCGACGGACTTCGTGGAAGCGACGCACGACCTCGACCCCGAAGAAACGCTGTTCATCGTTTGCTCCAAGACTTTCACCACGCTCGAAACGCTGGGCAACGCGCGCACCGCGCGCGATTTCCTGCTCGCCAAGCTGAAGGATGAAGCAGCCGTCAAAAAACACTTCGTCGCGGTGTCCACGAACGCCGAGGAAGTAGCCAAATTCGGGATTGATACGGCCAACATGTTCGGCTTCTGGGACTGGGTCGGCGGGCGTTACTCCGTCGACTCGGCAGTTGGCTTGTCCCTGATGTTGGCCATCGGCGGAGAGAACTTCAACGACATGCTGTCCGGCTTCCATGCCATGGACGAGCACTTTAAGAGCGCGCCGCTGGCGCAGAATCTACCGGTCCTGCTCGGGTTGATTGGCATTTGGTACAATGACTTCTTCGGCGCGCAGACATACGCGGTACTGCCGTACGATCAATACCTGGCTCGCTTCAGCGCTTACCTGCAGCAGCTGGACATGGAGTCGAACGGCAAACGCGTGACCCTGAAGGGTGAAACCGTCGACTATGAGACGGGGCCGATTCTGTGGGGGCAGCCCGGCACCAACGGCCAACACGCTTTCTACCAGCTGATTCACCAAGGGACGAAGCTCATCCCCTGTGACTTCATCGGCTTCTCACAGACCCTGAATCCGGTTGGCACTCATCATGATCTGCTGATGGCCAATTTTTTCGCCCAAACGGAGGCGCTGGCATTCGGCAAAACGGAGGCTGAAGTCGCGAAAGAGGGCGTGAAACCGGAGCTCGTTCCGCACAAGAGCTTCCCCGGCAATCGTCCCACGAACACCTTGCTCTGCGATCGCCTCACGCCGAGCATGCTCGGCAAACTCGTGGCGCTGTACGAGCATAAGATCTTCGTACAGGGCGCGATCTGGCAGATCAACTCGTTCGATCAGTGGGGCGTGGAGCTCGGCAAGGTGCTGGCCACGCGCATCGGCAGCGAGCTCGAAAGCAAGAGCGAGCCCGCGCCGAGCCACGACGCCTCGACGAATGCGTTGATTCGCCGTTACCGCGCCCAGCGCGGCTAGCGCGCGAGCTCGGCCTGCACCTGCGCGGCGAATTCGGCGCCGCGCGGATGGTCGATTTTGCCTGGGGTCCAGTGTAGCCCGAGGCCCGAGGTTTCGTCCGGCTTCGGTATGATGTGAAAGTGCACGTGGAAGACGGCCTGGTGCGCCAAAGTCTCGTTGTTCTCGAGCACATTGAACGCGCTGACGCCGGTGAGCTTCTTGAGCGCGCGACACAAGCGCGGCAGCACCCGGCCGATGGCCGCGGCCGCCTCGTCCGAGAGCAGATCCAGCGTCTTGGCGCGCTCCTTCGGGATCACCAGTGCGTGCCCGAAGCTGAGTGGCGCAATGTCCAGGAACGCCAGCACGTGCTCGTCCTCATAAAGCTTGTGGCTGGGGATTTCGCCCCGCAAGATCTTGTCGAAAATCGTCTCCGGCATGCGCCAGATTTTAGCATCAGGTTACCGAACGAGTGCAGACAAGCTCGGAATGAGGCAGATTTAGGCGAGTTCGAATGTTGAAAGCCAGCAGTGTTCTCGGCAATAGCCAACGCCTCGACGGCGGCGCCATGTTCGGCAATGCGCCCCGCGCCTTGTGGAGCCGCTGGGCCGCGCCCGATGAAGCCGGGCGCGTGGCTCTCGCGTGTCGCACGCTCTTGATCGAAGACGGCACGCGGCGCACCTTGTTCGAGACCGGCATCGGCACGTTCTTCGCGCCGGAGCTGCGTGAGCGTTACGGCGTCGTGGAAAGCGAGCACGTGCTGCTCGAATCGTTGGCCAAGCTCGGCCTGAGTGACCGCGATATCGACGTGGTCGTGCTCAGCCACTTGCATTTCGATCATGCGGGTGGGCTCTTGGCACCGCATCGCGCCGGAGCAAAAGCGGAGTTGCTGTTTCCTCGCGCGCAGTTCGTCGTGGGACGCACCGCGCTCGAGCGCGCGGTGCATCCGCATTTGCGCGACCGCGCTTCCTACATCCCGGAGCTGCCGGAGTTGCTGCGCGCCAGCGGTCGGCTGCATTTGATCGAGGCAGACACGGACGTGTCGAGCTTGCTCGGTCCACAGGTCGCATTTGCGGCCACGCTCGGCCACACGCCGGGCATGCTGCACGCGCGCGTGCGCGGCAGCATGGCGCGGCTGTTCTTTGCGGCGGATTTAGTGCCCGGCAGGCCCTGGATGCACCTGCCGATCACCATGGGTTACGACCGCTTTCCCGAACAGCTAGTCGACGAGAAAGCCGCGCTTTTTCAGGATCTACTCGCGCACGAGGAATTCCTGTTCTTCACGCACGATGCGCAGGTTGCGGCCGCGCGCTTACAAGAAAAAGCGGGGCGCTTCTCCCCCAGCCACGAGCTCACTGAGTTCACGGCTTGGGATCTGGACACGCAACGCTTACCCGCGG
Organism: Polyangiaceae bacterium; assembly: GCA_039936055.1. Taxonomy (GTDB): domain Bacteria; phylum Myxococcota_A; class Polyangia; order Polyangiales; family Polyangiaceae; genus PMG-095. The sequence continues at coordinate 5,781 of JBDTJC010000461.1, forward strand.
CGTGACGCGGACGCTCGGCGCCGCCGCGCGCCCGCGAGCCCCACCATACCGAGCAGCAGCGCGAGCGCCGGCTTGGACGGATTCGGATGCTTGCCCTGCGCGTAGCTGCAACCCCCGTCACTCGCGGGTTGGTCACTGCCTGCGCCGGCAACGCCGGATAGGCCGCCCGGGCTGAAGCCCGCTGCGCCGGGGCTGCCTGCGGTGGCAACCGCGCCGCCTGCGGTGGCCAGCGTCCCGCCTGCGCTGGCACCTGCACCGCCCGGGGCGCCCGCGCTATCTGCACCGGCGTTGCCGCCGCCGCCCACGGTCGAAGTGCCGCCCGCGCCGGCGGTCGATATGCCGGGCATGCCGCCCATGCCGCCTGCGCCGCCTGCGCCGCCTGCGCCGCCTGAAGCCGCGTTCGGATCGAAGATCGGCTTGTTCGGGTCGGCCGTGATCTTGAGCAGCGCGCAGTGATGGTAGAAATAGCCGGCGGAAGCACCGTTCGAAGGGTGATCGGCCATGAACTCGATCGCCTGCAGCGTGCACTGCGCGCAGTTGATATTGGGGATGATTACCTGACCCGGATACGTCGCGGATGGGAATGACTGCGCCATGTCGCCGGTATGAACGAACACGTGGTCGGCAAGCACGGGGAACACCGCAGGATTTTCGAAGTCCGCAGAGGAGGACTGCGCGGTGCTTGTCGGCAGCAGCACCATACCCTGCTGATCCTTGACCACATTGTCAGCAGGAAACTGCGGCGGCGAGGTCAACGCGAGCGCGAAGCGATAGAAGCCTGTATGCGGAGTCGT
>JBDTJC010000462.1:0-26913 GCA_039936055.1 Polyangiaceae bacterium
AAGTCTTCCGGGTCGACACCGGGCTGCTGCTCCGCGTTGCGGCTTTGGGTGTCGAGCTTTCGCAGCGTAAACATCACGCCCAAAATGACCGCGATGATGTCGTATTGATCCACGCCCCGCACCTACCCCGATCCAGTGGCGTCGTCGACCGGGATCGGCGCGCACGCGGATCCGAGCGCCCTAGCCTGCCGCATCCACCCATGGCAGATCCGGGCAGCAAATGAACCGCCAGGCCACGACCGAGTTCATCCCCCGCGGAAGCCGAACCGAGCCGCGCCAACGGTTCGCACACTTCGCCTGGGGACTGCTCGGATACACGCTACTCGTGATCCTGTTCGGCGCCGTCGTGCGCATCACGGGCTCTGGCGCCGGCTGCGGCCAGCATTGGCCGAGCTGCAACGGCGCGCTGCTGCAGATGCCGCAAACGCTGAAGACAGCCATCGAGTACGCGCATCGCGCCACATCTGGCCTGAGCGTGTTCGCGATCGTCGCGCTGCTGGTCGCGGCCTTTCGCGTTTTTCCGCGTGGTCATGCGACGCGCGCTGCGGCGTGCATGGCCTTGGCCATGATCCTGGTGGAGGCGCTGATTGGCGCGCTCCTAGTCAAGTTGCGCTTGGTCGAAAACGATGCTTCTTTGGCACGCATCGTGGTGCTCCCGCTGCACCTCATCAGCACCGCGCTCTTGACCGGTGCGCTCACGTGGTGCGCGTGGTTCGCTACCCGTGACGTCGCGCCGCCAACGCTGAGGTCTGTGCCTCGCGCTGCGTGGGCACTGCTCTCCTTGGCTGGCATCGGCATTCTTCTCGTTTCCGCCACGGGCGCCGTCACCGCTCTCGGTGACACCGTGTACCCAATGCAGCACCCCGGCCTCGCAGCGCGCCTACAAGCTGACCAAGGCGAGAACGCGAGCTTGCTCCAGAACCTGCGTGACTTTCACCCGTTCCTGGCAGTCGCGGTCGCAGCGTTCACGACCTATGCCGCCATGCTCATGCCGGGGTATCAAAAAGGCGCCACCGTGCGACGCGCGAGCCAATGCCTGGCCGGTGCGGTGTGCCTCCAAGTCATGGCTGGCGTCGTGAACATTTGGTTGTCTGCGCCAGGCGCGATGCAGGTGGTGCATCTGCTGTTCGCGAATTTGGCATGGATTGCGGTGATTGTGCTGGCTGCGGCCCTGCTCAGCGCGCCCGAACCCAGCGCGGTGCGCTGAGCGCAGGCTACGGGCGCGCTTCCGGCTGGGACTCTGCCACGCCGTCGATCTCGACGGCTTCGAGCTTCCAGTCACTACCGACCTTGTTTAGAAGGACGCGCGTGTGCCGCAGATCACGGCGCTGCTCGCCGGAACCCTGCGGCATCACCAGCAAATCCAAATCTACGCGCGCCAGGTTCGCGCCCAGGTGAATCTCCATACTGCTCAGCGAGAACGAGAGCGGGACTCCAGCAGCCAACAGCTCACCCGCCATTTCGCGGGTGATTTGCTCGCGACCTTCCGCGTCGATGCCGAGCTCGACAACGCGGACGCTGGCATTGGGCAGCAACGCGGCGTTCACTGACTGCTTCAATCGGGCGAGTGAACCGGGGTCGCGCGTCTCGTTGAATTGCGCGCATAGGTCGTTCAGCAGACTCGCGATGCGCGTCTCATCACGCGGCCAGAGCTCGTACCCAACGAGCCCGAACCCCACCGCCACCATCCCAGCGGTCCAAAAGCGGCGAGCGAGACGAGACCGACGAGACACGCCGCCCAGCGTACTCGCTCGTTGACCCGATAACGTGCCAAAAACCGCGCTTTTGTAGAGGCTCGGTGGCCCATTCGGGATTGGCGGATCAGCGCTTGGATGCTGCGGTCGATTGCGCTCGGGGTGCTGCCAGCGCGGTCAGCACGCTGCGTGGTGCGTGCTGCCAGTGTTCCTGACCGCGGTTCAGCCAGAACGGCTCGCTACGGCTTCTGGCGCGGCAGCAGCAGCTTCGCGATCAAGCCCGTCCAGCCGGTTTGGTGGGAGGCGCCTAGGCCGCGCCCATTGTCACCGTGGAAGTACTCGTAGAAGTTCAAATAGTCCCGGAAGTGCGGGTCGTTCTGCAGGATCGGGTTGTCCCCGTAGATTGGCCGATGCCCCTGTGCATCGCGCGCAAACAGGCGCGTCAGACGCTGCGCGAGGTGCTCAGCGACCTCGTCCAGCGTCATGTACTGCCCAGAGCCGGTGGGGCATTCGACTTTGAATTCATCCCCGTAATAGTGATGAAAGCGCTGCAAGGACTCGATGAGCAGGAAATTAGCTGGGAACCAGATCGGCCCGCGCCAATTCGAATTGCCGCCGAATAGGCCGGATTCGGACTCACCCGGCGCGTACGCGACCGTGAAGTTCTCGCCCTTGACCGAGAGCTGAAACGGGTGTTCGCGATGATATTGCGACAAGCTGCGCACGCCGAACGCCGACAGGAACTCTTTCTCGTCCAGCATGCGTACCAACAGGCGCTTCATGCGATGACCGCGCAGCAGCGACAACAGATGCCGTTCACTGTTGGCTGTGTCGGCCCAGCGCGAAACCAGTTTCGCCAAGTCCGGCCGGTACTCCAAGAACCACTTCAAGCGACTACTGAAGCCCTTCAGCGCGGTCATGATTTCGGCTTGCAGCACCTCTACCGCGAACAGCGGCATCAAGCCGACAAGCGAGCGAATGCGGAGCGGAAGGGGCCGCTCGTTGGGGACGTGCAGCACGTCGTAGTAAAACTCGTCGGCCTCATCCCACAAGCATACTTCCGTACCAATTGCGGTCATCGCCTCGGCGATGTGCAAAAAGTGCTCGAAGAACTTGCTGGCGATGTCTTCGTACACCACGTTGCTCTCGGCCAACTCGAGCGCGATGCGCATCAAGTTCAAGCAGTACATCGCCATCCACGCGGTGCCGTCGGATTGATCGATGTAGCCGCCGGTGGGCAGCGGCTTACTGCGGTCGAACACACCCACGTTGTCCAACCCCAGAAACCCGCCCTGAAAAATGTTACGCCCCTCGGCGTCTTTGCGATTCACCCACCAGGTGAAATTGATCATCAACTTGTGGAAGATGCGCTCCAAAAACTGGTGGTCGCCCGCATCCCCACGCTGCTTCCTGTCGATCTGAAACACGCGCCACGCCGCCCAGGCATGCACGGGCGGATTCACGTCGCTAAACGCCCACTCGTACGCCGGCAGCTGCCCGTTCGGGTGCATGTACCACTCGCGCGTCAACAGCACGAGCTGTGACTTGGCGAACTCTGCATCGATTACCGCGAACGGAATGCAGTGAAACGCGAGATCCCAGGATGCATACCAAGGGTATTCCCACTTGTCCGGCATCGAGATCACGTCGTCGTTCGTGAGGTTGTCCCACTCCGCGTTGCGACCGTGTTTACGTGATTCCGGCGGCTTCGGTTGGGTCTCATCACCCGCGAGCCATTGGCGCACGTCGTAGTGAAACGTTTGCTTCGACCAGATCATACCGGCGAAGGCTTGGCGTTGAATGCGCCGCGTGTCTTCGTCGGCGATCTCTGCCTGCAGCTCCGCGTAGAACTGCTCTGCCTCGGCGACGCGCGCGGCGAACACCGCGTCGAAGTCGATGAACGGTTGCGTGTGCGCCTCGAGTGACAGGCGCAGGTGCAGCTCAAAGGTGGCACCCGGCGCAATGGTTTGCGTGTAGTACGCCGCAGCTTTGGTGCCTTGTCGTTCGGGCGATACCCGCCCGTGATCACCATGCACGACGTAGTCGTGAAATGCGTCTTTGGGGTGCGCTGAGCCGCCGTCGTAGCCAAACACGCGCGGCATGTTCGTTTCGTTATCGCAGCACAGGAGCGTGGGTGAGCCGTCGCAGTACAGCCGGAATTGCCCCAATTGCTCGTGGCTCAGCGCAACGGTGTGCTCGCCTTCCGCCCGCAGCTCCGGACGCGCGGAGTCCTTGCGCCAGGACCAGGTGTTGCGAAAACAGATCTGCGGCAAGAGGTGCAGCGGCCTCGGCTCCGGCCCGCGGTTGATGGCGCGAATGCGGATCAGCGTGTCGTTCGGCCCGGCTTTGGCGTACTCGACGAACACGTCGAAGTAACGACCGTCGTTGAACACGCCGGTATCAACGAGTTCGAACTCCGGCTGATCACGACCGCGACGGCGGTTCTCCTCAATCAGCCACTGATAGGGGAACTCGGCCTGCGGATACTTGTACAGCATCTTCAGGTACGAGTGCGTGGGCGTCGCGTCGAGGTAGTAGTACTGCTCTTTGACGTCTTCGCCGTGGTTGCCCTCGGCGTTCGTGAGTCCGAACAGGCGCTCCTTCAGGATCGGATCGCGCTCGTTCCAGAGTGCGACCGAAAAACAGATGCGCTGCTTGTGATCAGAGTACCCCGCGATCCCGTCTTCACCCCAGCGGTAGGCACGACTGCGCGCGTGGTCGTGCGGGAAGTACTCCCACGCGGTGCCCCCCTCGCTGTAGTCCTCGCGAACCGTGCCCCATTGACGTTCGCTCAAATACGGGCCGAAACGCCGCCAAACCGAGTTGAACGCCGAGTTTTCGGCCAGACGCAGGGTTTCGACGCTGTTGGCGAGCGATCGCGGTGTGGTCATGAGGGAATGATGCTCAGGTGCGTCACGGGCAACTCGTGCCGAGCAGCGCTGCTGCTCGCTTCTGCGCAGCGTACTGTTGGAGACACACTGCGTCGGACAAAGTCGCAAAGCCTCCGCACGCCTGCTCGATGAGTGCCGCATTTTGCCCGCCACTCTTGGCCGCGACGATCTTGCAGCATGCGATGAGGTTCGCGCATGCCGCCGACGCCGGAGCTCCGCCGTTGGCCGTCGCTACGCCCGCGGCAACACCGCTCGCCACGGCTGCGATCTGCTGCTCGGTGGCATCCACCTGACTCCGCACGAAAAGGAAGCTCGCCACCGCGCCACCAACGCCGAGCAGCACGAGCAACCCGACGCCCAGCAGCACCCACAAGAGCACGTTGCTCTTCTTCGGCGGCGGCTGCCCGGGAGGACCGCCGGGGTAGCCTCCATATGGGGGGGGACCGTAGCCAGGTGGCGGACCACCGGGAGGACCGTAGCCAGGTGCGCCATAGCCGGGCGGGCCACCGTAACCACCGGGGGGCTGACCACCCGGTGGGCCGTGGCCACCTGGTGGATAACCACCACCACCTCCTCCGGGCGGGCCGCCGTAACCACCGCTGCCAGGCGGACCGTAAGGTCCACCGCCACCGTATCCGCCGGGTCCTTGTTGCGACATGGGATCTCCGTCCTTCGATCGATTTCGCTATCACGCGCTTGGCGCGCGCAGCAAGTGCGGCCGTTTGGCCGTTCATGTGCCGGAAAATGTCAGGGGACCAGTTGGATTGGTCCTTGGCACGATCAGCGCGAGTGGCCAAGACCCACGAGAGTAACCGGCGAACCCGCTTCGGAACACCCGACGGGGTGAACCTTCGCGGGCTGGCTCGGTGAACGCGAAGGTGGCGGACGGGGCGAAAGCACCAGGCAAAGACGCCCACCAAGTAGTATTAGATTCCGCCATGAGGAATGCACGAGCCATCGTCTCGGCCATCACGCTCGGGTTGTGCGCAGCGCTGCGCTTGACGAACGCAGCCGCCGCCGCGCCCGTGACTGCGACACCCGAATCCCCCGCAGTAACCATCCCCTTCGAGAAGTTCAAGCTGCCCAACGGGCTGACCGTGATCTTGCACAGCGATCGCAGTTTGCCGTTGGTTGCAGTCAATGTTTGGTACCACGTGGGGCCCGCCAACGAGCCCGCACACCGCTCTGGCTTTGCGCATCTATTCGAGCATTTGATGTTCGAAGGCTCCAAGCACGTCGGACACGAGTTCGACCACGTGCTGGAGTCGATCGGCGCGACGAACAGCAATGGCACCACGAGCTGGGACCGCACCGACTACTTCGAAACCGCCCCGAGCGAAAATCTCGAGCTCTTGTTGTGGCTGGAGAGCGATCGCATGGGCTTCATGATCGACACGCTGACCCAGGAGCGGTTGGACGTGCAACGCGATGTGGTCAAAAATGAGCGCCGCCAAAGCTACGAAAACGCGCCCTACGGCCCGAGCGCGCTAGCCATGCTCAATACGCTGTTTCCGGAGGGGCACCCCTACAACGGCGCAGTCATCGGCTCGATGCAGGACCTCACGAACGCTTCTTTAGCAGACGTGGCGGAGTTTTTTCATCAGTACTACGCGCCCAGCAACGCCACGCTGTGCATTGCGGGTGATCTGGACGTGCCGAAGGCCAAAGCGCTGATCACGCGCTACTTCGGCACCTTGGTCGATCGCAAGCGCCCCGAAGCCAAGCGCACCCCGTATGCGCCGCTGCCAAAGGCCGAGCGCGTCGTCGTCAAAGAGCCCGTCAACTTGGCGCAGGTCTCATTCGGCTACCGCACGCCACCCGCCTACAGCACGGACGATCCCGCGGTCGAGGTCGCGCTGGCGATCCTGGGCGGCGGTAAGGCCACGCGGCTGTACCAACGCCTCGTCGTGCAAACCAAGCTCGCGGCGGATGTGAGTGCAACTCTGGAATCCAACCAGGTGTCGAGCATCGCGCAGGTCAGCGCAACGGTGGCGACCGGGAAGTCATCGAGCGCAGTCGAGCACGAACTGGACGCGGTACTCTCCGGGCTCGCCAAGGCCGGGCCGACAACGGCAGAACTTGAACGCGCGAAGCGCCGAATCTTGGTGGATGTGTTGAGCGACTTAGAACTGTTGAACGGGTCAGGCGGCGAATCCGGGCGCGCGGGCTTGCTCCAGCGCTTCGACCAATACACGGGGGATCCCGGCTATTTGCCCCAATACCTGGCGCAAATCCGGGAGGTGAGCGCGGCTGACGTCCAGCGCGTGGTCAAGGATTCACTGAAACCGGAGGCTCGGGTCGTCGTGATCACCGAAGCACAAGCCGAAGCGCCGGCTCGAGCGGGCAAATGATCCGCCGGCCCGCTCGGTCACGCCTGTCGACCTTGGCCGCTTGGCTGCTGTTCGCGTGCGGTGGCGCGCAAGGAACGACGCAAGCTCCAGTCACCGCTGGCAGCGCGAGCGCGCCAACCGCGCCGACAACCAAGCCGGATCCGGAGGCGTTTCGCGACACCCAGCCGAAGCCGGGACAAGCCACACCCGTGCAGTTCCCGACACCCGTGATGAAAACACTGAAGAACGGCGTCACGTTGTTCGTCGTGCCCAAGCATTCCGCCGTCACCACGCTGACGGTAGTCGCACGCCACGGCTCTGGCTCGGTGCCGCTCGGGAAGAGCGGCCTCGCCGCGCTCACCGCACGCATGCTGACCGAAGGCACCCAGCAACACTCGAGCTTGGCGTTGGCTGAAGCATGCGAATCGCTCGGCTCTTCGCTCGACGCCGACGCGAGCCGAGATGAGTCCCATGTCGGGATGGCCACACTCACCGCAGACGTGCCGCGCGCCCTCGGCCTCCTATCGGAAGTGGTATTTCGACCGGCATTTTCGGCCTCGGACCTGCAGCGCGTGAAAGGCGAGTGGCTGGACGGTTTGCGCGCCGAACGCCAAGAACCTGCCCGTCTCGCTTCCTTGGTCGCGCTGCGTACGCTGCTCGGTCCGAATGCGGGCGCTCCCGTATCCGGGAGTATTCCGGACGTGCAAAAGCTGACGGTCGCGGACCTGACGGCGTTTCATCGTCGCGCCTACGCGCCCTCGAACCTGGCCGTGATCGCCGTGGGCGATCTGACCTTGGCTCAGATCGAGCCCGACGTAGAGAAGCTCTTCGGACACGCGACAGGGCCGGTGTCGCCCGCGCCGACCAACGCGGTCAGCGCGGAACAGCCGAGCAAGCTGCGCATCCTGCTCGTGGACCGTAAGGATTCGGTGCAATCGGCGATCTTTGCCGTACAGCCTTTTCCCAGGCGGTCGGAGCCAGGCTTCGAAGCCCGCGAGATCATGGGCACGCTGCTGGGCGGCCTGTTCACGTCGCGCCTCAATCTGAACCTGCGCGAGAAGCACGCTTACACGTACGGTGTACACGGCCAAGCGCTGGCCACTCGGCAGTGGGGCGTGTTCTTCGTGGCCACGGACGTGAAAACCGAGGCCACGGCGGATTCGTTGTTCGAGCTGCTCGCCGAACTCGACCGCGCGCGCGACCCCAAAGGCAGCGCTCCGATCGAAGACCAAGAAACCGCCCGCGCACGCACGGACCTGAGACACGCTCTGGGCGCACGATTGGAGCACACCTCGGCCATCGCCGACGCCATGCGCACCATGTTCGCCCAAGGGCTTGCCCCGGACTATTACGCGAAATACCCGGAGCTGGTTGACCACATCCCCACCGCTGAAGTCGCCGCACAAGCCGCGCAGCTCGACCCGCACCGTTTGTTGGTGGTGATTGTCGGTGATCGCGCGCGGATCGAAGCCAGTCTGAAACAGCACGGCTTCGAATTCGAGAACACCGACCCGAAACTGCTGGAGTGACCCTTCTGGGCTGGAAAATGCGCGCATCAACACTTTGCTTCACGGAACAATGAGCACACGCCCAACGGTCTGGCAGGCCGCAGCGCTCCTGTACTTGGCACTGCCGATGTTCCTGTTTCTGCTTTTCTTCTCGCGCTACGTGTTGGCCGTTCCCGCCGTTTGCTTCATGGCCTGGGCAACCTGGCAGCTCCTACGTAACGGGGTAGAACAGTCCGTATCGCGCGCCGTTGCAGGCCCGCTGCTATTGCTCGCACTCGTGCTGGTCGCGTCGTCGGGCCTGATGCCGCCGCTCTGGCAGCTGACGGACTACCCGAAGCACTACGCCATCCTCCACCTGCTGGTCGACAATCACTGGCCCGTGGTGGTCGATCTCGGAAACGGGCATGAGGTGCTGCGCTACTATTTGGGCTGGTATTTGGTGCCGGCCGGGCTGTGCAAGCTGCTCGGCTCGGGCGCCATCACCGGTACGGTACTCGCGTGGACCGCGCTCGGCTTGTGGCTCGTCTTCCTTCTCTTGGCTGAGGCGCTCAAGCCCAAGAACCGCTGGCAGGCGCTGGCTGCGGCCGCTCTCTTCATGTTCTTCAGCGGGGCGGATCAGCTCGGCCAAACGCTGACCGGGCATATCTTGCCGTACCCGGATCACTTCGAGTGGTGGGCCACGTTTTACCAGTACCCTTCGATGATGACAGGCTTGGTTTGGGCTCCCCAACACGGCCTGGCGGCGTGGCTTTCGGTCGGCCTACTGATCAACGCGACCGCTCAGCCGCGCCTCATTGCTCATGCCGGGCTCTTGTTCTTCGCGGTCTTCTTCTGGTCTCCGTTCTGCGCGCTCGGGATAGTCCCGTTCGTGCTCGTGGCGGCCGGCAGCGTCGGTTTTCGGCACCTGCTGAGCCGCAGTAATTTCCTATCCGTTCCAGCCATTGCGCCCGCGCTCCTCGGCTACAGCTTCTCAGACACCGGCCAGATCTTCCGTGCTTGGATCTGGGAGTTCCCGAATTGGACGTTTCAAAACCTGGTCGCCTTTTGGGTGCTGGAGTTCGCGATCTTTGCGGCGGTGGTCTTCGCGATCGGCACGCGTCGCACCACCATGTTCCGAGTGGCCGTGATCGTGTTGCTGCTCGTACCGTTCTACAGCGTCGGGGCGTTCAATGATTTTTCGATGCGCGTGCCTACGCCGGCGCTCGCGATCTTGGCGTTCATCGGCATCGAAATCATGCTCACTCAGCCCTGGCGCAGGTCTTTGCCGCTCATGATCGTGTTCGCGCTCGGGCTGCCCACGCCGCTGTCCGAAATTTCGCGCCCCTTTCGCAAGGCGAACGAGCCCGGCTGCCGCGCGAACCGCAAGGGCATGATCATGGAGTTCGACATGGCCAACACTTTCCGAGTCCAGTACCTGGCGCCGTACCCGAATAGGTTCGTGCGCTAGGACGGCGCGAGTGAGTTGAAGCTAATGCTTGTGCTTCGGCGCAACCGGCAGATCGTCCAGCCGAACTGCGCGGGTGGTTTCCGCGGGCGTACCCGCCGCGGCCGCCGGTCGCGCGGTCGCCGGAACTAGCGGCTGGGCCTCGATGCGCGCGCCTTGCGTCTGATTGTCGACGGTGGGCGCGTCCGAATGCGAGTCCGTCGCCAAGAACGCCACCACGCCGCCAAGCACGAACGCGATCAGCCCGAGCGCGCCCCACAGGTACAGCGGGCGGCTGCCTTTGCGCCTCCGTTCCTGGCGCTTCACGATGTCTTTGCGCAGCTCGTCCAACGCACGCCGATCTCGAATCACGAGCGTCGCTTCACCGGTCGGCCGCGGCATGCCAGTGCTGTGCGGCAAACCCGACGGCGGCTGAGTGTCACGGCGCCGCGGGAGATCCGTGATCACCACGCTGCGTGACTCCTCCGAAACATTGGCCCGCGGACGCGGCGCGTGTGCCTCCGTTTGCTGGGCAATGATGGCGTCGTCCCCCAACTCCTCGAGGTCATCGAGGGGGTCAGGCTCACTCGCCTGCAGCTGGGACCGCATCGGAGGTCTCGTCACGGACCCCAGTTATAACCGAGAACGCGAGAAAACGCGCCAGCGAGCGAACACCGCGGCCCGAAAGCCCACATCACCTTACAACCGCGACAGGCAATGACCGACACGGAACCGCCGGATCCGAGCGAAACTCGGGGGTCGGGCCATATGCGCTCGTGCTAACTTGCAACGCTCGTGTCCGCCGAGATTTCGATCCTGGTCGTGGACGACGATGCCGTGAGTCGGCACGTCCTTGAGCAGACCCTGCTCGCAGCGGGACTGACGCCGATCGTTACGTCGGGCGGCGAACAAGCGCTCGCTTGGCTCGAGACGAACACACCTACAGTGGTGTTACTCGATTTGGTGATGCCCGCGCCGGACGGATACTCCGTGCTCGAGCGCCTGCGCCAGAACCCGCGCTTCGCCGAAACGCCGGTGGTGGTGCTAACGGCGCTGGAGTCCGACGACGAGATCGCCAAGGTGTTCGCTTCGGGGGCGGATGACTACGTGCACAAGCCGTTCCGGCCGGCCGAGCTTGTGGCTCGGATTCGCGGGCAAATGCGGGTGCGGCAATACGTCGACCGCCTGAACCAGCGCGACCGCGATCAGGAAACGGTGCTGGCGCTCACTCAAACGCTCGCCTCCACCTTGGACATTCGAGACATCTTGTTCACCGTCGTGCAACGCGTAGCAGCGTTTGCGCACGTGGACCGCTGCAGCATCGTGCTGTTCGGCGAATCGGGCAACGTCGGCTACGTCCTGGCAACGAGCGATGACGAGCAGCTCCGTGATCTGCCCATCGCCCTCGACAAGTACCCAGAAATCCGAGAAGTGCTCAGTACGGGGCGCGCCCTCGTGATCCGGGACGGCACACAGCACCCGTTGCTGGAGGTCGTACGCCAACACGAACCAACCATCAGCTTCAATTCATTCGCCCTGCTCCCGATATTGCACGACCACGGTGCGATGGGCGTACTGTTCCTGCGCTCCAAGCAAAAATCGTCGTTCGACGACCACGAACTTTCGCTCGTTACCACGTTGACCAACGCGGTCGCGATTGCGCTGCGCAACGCGCGCATCCTGCAGTCGCTGCGCGACGCCACGGAAAAGAGCCGTTCCGCGCGCGCCGAGGCCGAGCGTCGCGTGCAGCTGTTCCAGCGCTACGCGGATTTCTTCGAGAGCGCCGCAGACGGCATGATCGTGATCGATCGTGAAGGCAAGGTGCTGTTCGCCAACCCGCGCGCCCGCGAGATCACTGCCTATAGCGAAACGGAACTGATGGCGCTGCGCATGGAAGACCTGCTGGTGCCCCTGGAGCGCGAGCGCGCGCCTCGGATGCTACGCGGCTTCTTGGATGGCATCTATCCGCGCGGCGTAGACCTTGCCATCACCGACAAGGCGGGAGACGAACGCACCATCAGCGTGAGCTTCAGCTCCGTGCTGCACGAAGACAACGCGGTCGTTTTCAGCTTCCGCGACGTGACCAAGGAGCGTGAAACGGCGATCGAGCTCAAGCAGACGAAGGAGTTCCTGGAGAGCGTGATCGATAGCTCAGTGGACGGTATCGTATCCGCGAACCTGCGCGGTACGGTACTCTTGTTCAATCGGGCCGCCGCGCGCATCTTCGGGTATTCGCCGAGTGACGTGGTCGGCAAGATGCGCGTCGAACGCTTGTATCCACCCGGCGTCGCGCGCGACATCATGCGCAAGATTCGCGACCCCAACGTGTCCGGCTACGGCCGTTTGGAAGATCACCGCGTGGACATGCTCACCGCCAGCGGCGAATCCATCCAGGTGCAGATCTCGGCGTCGCTTGTGATCGACAATGGTCGCCCCATCGGTTCGGTCGGCATCTTCACGGACATTCGCGAGCGGCTACGCATGGAGGCACGGCTGTCCATGGCGCAAGAGGAGCTGCGCTCGCGCGAGAAGCAAGCCATCGTCGCGGAGTTGGCCGGCGCCGCAGCGCACGAACTCAACCAGCCGCTGACCAGCGTGATCGGTTATGCAGAGTTGCTGAAGCGCGGGCTGTCCGAGCACCAGCAGCTGTTCCACGCCGCCAACGTGATCGTGAGTGAGTCCGAGCGCATGGCTGAGATCGTGCGAAAGGTCGGTAAGATTACCAAGTACGAGACCAAGAGCTACGTCGGGGCAGCCAAAATTTTGGATCTGGAGAAGGCCAGCGAAAAGGAAGGCGGGGACCAACCGCTATGAGCAGTGATAGCGAGGAGCGGAGCGAAGCCGCGAGCCCGACAGAAGACCGCAGCTCAGAGCCCGCGCAATCGGGTCGCCGGAGGAGTTCCGAGTCCCCGCTCGCTCAGTCGTGGCGCGACGTCCTGCTGCAGCTGTCCTCAAGCCTACCCATCGACGTCGAGCTCGAGCAGCTCACGCGAAATTTCGCGGACGGCCTCGCGTCGCTTCTCCCTAACGCCGCGATTGGCGCGTGCATCGTCAGCACGGACGGCGCGGGGCCGGTCGTGGTGTCACGCTTGCCGGCGGGCATGGCGCTTAGCGTCGGGCGCGATCCGACCCGGTTTTTCCCCTGTTTTCACGATGAGCGCATCTTCGAACTGGATGACGGCGCGAACGGTTCCACCTTGCACCTCGCGAGCCCGCTGCAGGCGCTCAGCCCGCTGCAGGTGCAAATCGGCACGCAAGCCGCGCTGGTGTTGGCCGCCGCCGCTCGCCGCGTGCGCCTGTACATTCGCGCGGAAGAAGCCGCGCGCTCCATCCGCAAGCTGCAGGCACAAGTCATTCAGAACGAGAAGCTCGCCTCCCTCGGGCAAATCGTCGCGGGCGTGGCGCACGAACTGAACAACCCCCTCACCTCGATCATCGCGTATTCCGACTACCTGAAGCGCAAAGTGAACGCGCGCTTGCCCGATGAAGACCGCGACGATGATCTTGAACGCCTGCGGCGCATCGGGGAGGCCGCGGTGCGCATCCTGAATTTCTCGCGTGATCTGGTAGCCTACGCGCGGCCTTCGGCGGACATTCCGGGCACCGTGCAGGTGCAAGACGTCGTCGAGAAGGCGCTCATTTTCTGCGAGCACGAGTTCAAAGGCTCCAAGATCCAAATCTTGCGCGAATTCGACGTGCGCTTGCCGCCCGTGCGTGGCATGGCCGGCCAACTCACGCAGGTTTTCGTGAACTTGTTCACGAACGCCGCCCATGCAATGCCCCCGAGCGGCGGGGAACTGCGCATTCATATGCACATGAACGTGGCGCAGCACACGCTCACCGTGGAAGTCGCAGACTCCGGGATAGGCATCGACGAACAAGACATGCCGCAGATCTTCGAACCCTTCTTCACCACCAAGAGTGAAGGCCGCGGGACCGGACTCGGGTTATCGATCGTGCGCGGCATCGTCGATGCGCATGGCGGCACGATTCACGCGACGAGCGCGCCCGGTGAAGGCACGTTGTTCAGTTTGACACTCCCACTGGCGGCGACGGTGCCGAGTTTGATGCCGCCGGGAGAGTAGTGAGCTCTTGCGAAGTCGTGACGCACAGCGCTGGGCCCGCCCGCGCTACGTTGAGAGATCCCACGCGCCTGCTCCGTCAGTCCTTGTATTTGGGTCTGCGCTTCTCAGACGATCGTGACGATGCTTCCAAGACTGACTAGGCCGAAGCGTTGTCCTGAGGGGCCGGCGCAGAGCTCCTTGGGGGCCGGCGCATTCGCCTATTTCCGAGAACGGCGTCGGAGTCAGAGGTGCGCTGCTGGATTCGGGGCGCCCCACTCCGGCATCGCACCTCACAGCGCTGCGCGATCCCCGCGTTACTTTACGACGCGAATCACGAGCACCAAAATGCCCTTTTTGTAACTCTGTCCCGCCACGATGAACGCCTGGCCTACGTGCGCTTTCACTTCCAAGAGAGGCAAAAATTCTTTCCCGTTGGGGCGGTTGATGCTTGCCGAAAGGCGCACGGAGTCACGCTGCGGCTCATCCAGCAAGCTCACTTGCAACGTGCGACCATTGGGCAGCTTCAGGTTCTGCGGGTCGTTCTTCTTCAGCGGCAAGCGCGCGCGGTCCAGCACTTCATAGCTGTCGTAAGTGGAGAACGGCGCTTTCCCGAGTTCGGGCAGCTTGCCGACGCGCGCGTCGATGCCCTTCTTGTCGTTAGTCGCGTGCAGGATCAGCACCTCGGCCGACAAAGGCTGCTCGGCTTCCGGCTTGTGCGGCGCCGAAGGCGCACTGCCGGAGCCGCTGGGGCCAGCGCTGGAGTGTTGCTGACCGCTACCCGCGTAGGCCGGCATGGTCAGTACAGCGCCCAACGAGAAGAGCACGACGGCAGCGCGTTTCATAACGACTTAGACCTATCCTCGTCCGTATCGTCGGGCTCGCCGTCATCCGGTATCCAAACCACGGGCGTCTGTGAAGAGTCCGTGGAAACGACGAAAACGGTGCCCGTATTCTTGCCGAAATCCACGGATTCGATGGTGGCAGGTGGAGGGGGCGGCTCGGCTTCGAGCGCGGCAGACACTTCCGGCGCGGCGCTGCCGGACGCGACGAGCGCAGCCGCACCGAGCGCGGCTTGCGCGGCCGCACCGGCGCTCGCGCTATTGTGCGTCATGGGCGGGGCGCTCCAGGAACGAGCCACGAGCACCGAGCCCGCAGCGATGGCTGCGCTCAAAGACACCCAGGTGGCGACGCGCGGCCACAGCGAGTGGACGCGCGCGCTGGGGGCCGGCACGGACGGCTCAAGTGCGCGCATCACGTGGTCCGCGATGTCCAGCTGCTTCTCCGAGCGCGACTCACCCCACGCGCGCACGAAGCTACCAAGCTCGGAATAGGCCTCCAGCTCGTCCAGCTGCGCAGGATCTTCGTCTAGCGCCTCTTCCACGAGACGCGCTTCTGCCTCGGTGACTTCACCGTCGTGGAAGCGCATCAGTAGTTCACGAGAAACGCTCACGGCTTTTGACTCCGGGCGCTGGGCTTTGCCTCTTCGGCGTACACCTCAGCCAGGGCGCGCTGCAGCTTCTGACGAGCATGAAACAACCGGCTCATGATCGTACCCTTCGATACGCCCATGGCTTCGGCCATTTCCTCGTAACTCATGCCTTCGACTTCCCGCATCACGATGACACCCCGATGATAGACGGGCAGAGCTTCCAATGCGGCTTCGAGCTTGTTTCGGATCTCGCCACGTCGAATCGCGTCCAGCGGGTCAGCTCCGTCGATGCGACTGAGTAGGGGGATGTCGGCTTCGTCGATCTCCCGGTTTTCGTCCAACTCAGCATCGCGACGCGCGGGCTTGCGAATGAGGTCGATAGAGAGGTTCGTGACGATGCGGTACAGCCAGGTAAAGAATGACGAGCCGCCGTGGAAGGAATCGAGACCGCGGTGAACTCGAAGAAACGCCTCTTGAACGACCTCCCGGGCGTCTTGCTCGTCGCGGAGCAGCCCCAGGGCGATGGCGAACGCCCGCCGCTGGTGGCGTAGTACCAGCTTCTTGAACGCGAGTTTGTCGCCTTTTTGGGCAAGTTCGATGAGTACACGGTCTTGTTCCGCTTCGAGCTCTCTGCTCTTTCGGTTTGACGCCGCAAACCCGGGACTATTCACCCCCGTGACATCCGGATCAGACCTTTGCGCCAACTCCCCAACCTCCGACACCACCAGCCCCGGATCCGACGGCCTCGCGCTCCCGCTCAAAGAGGGGATGCTCAGGGTACCGCGGGCGGGGGACGCCATCACCTGCCTGTTTACGCTCCGGCGAGCGCGCTGATTCCCTGCGGCGCGCGCGAGCAACAATTGGAAACGTCGTACATCGCTTGAGATTCCAGCCTAGCGTGAATTCCGCCGCAGAGCGACGCTAGGGAGCGTCATCGTCATGGGCGGCGGGCGGCTCATCCGGAAGCTCATCCAGGGTGAGCGTAAGGTCGAACACGCGGCCGGCGCGAGATACACGTAATGTTACGGGCTTTCCTACCCCAGCTAGGCTCGCCACCCAGCGCAGGCGCTCCGGGCCGGTGAGCGCTTCGCCCTCGAAGGCCTCGATTACGTCATCTACCTGGAGGCCCGCTCGGTCGGCTGGGCCGCCTGGGACCACCACGCGAACCAGCGCGCCGTTCTCGTCCGCGAGCTTCAGGCGCTCCATGTCATCCGGCAAAACGGACGCGACGTGCACGCCGATCGCGCTGCGCTTGATGTGTCCGTCCTTCAGGATGCGCGGGAGCAGCTCCTTGACCATGTTGATCGGGATGGCGAACCCGATGCTGTTGGCCTGAGCGCGAATTGCGGTGTTGATGCCGACAACGTTGCCCGCCATGTCCAACAACGGGCCACCCGAGTTACCGGGGTTGATGCTCGCATCTGTCTGCAGGAAGTCATAATAGCCGGACTCGTCCAGGCCCCTCACGTCCTGAATGGTGCGGCCCTTGGCGGACAGAATGCCGGCCGAGACGGTGTGTGCGAGCGCGAACGGATTGCCGATCGCGATGACCCAATCACCGACGCGCACGGCATCCGAATCACCGAGCGGCAAGTACGGCAGATTTTTCTCCTCCACGCGCAGCACGGCAATGTCGGTGCGCGGGTCGCGTCCGACGACCGTCGCGTTCACCTCGCGCTTGCGCCCGAAGATGACGTGAATCTCGCTGGCCTCGTCGATCACGTGGTTGTTCGTGATGATCAGGCCGTTCGGGTCGTACACGAACGCGGTGCCGACTCCCTCGCCGATCACGCGACGACGACCGGATGCGCCGCGCCGCTCTTGTAGCGTTTTCACGAACACCACAGCGGGGTCAGCCTTCGCAGCCAAATCAGCAAAGCTTGCGGGTGCGCGCGCTCCGGGCAGCGGCGCCGCCAGCGGCGCAGTGGTCGCCAGCGCCGCTGCCGTCACAGCAACCGCACCCGAGGGCAATGGGGCAGAGCCGGCGCTGCCCGCGGGCAAACGCTTGCAGCCGATCGCGACAGCGCAAGTGAGCAGCGCCGCTTGGAAAACGCGGCCCTTTGTCACTTGTGCTTTTGCGCGACTTCCACGAAGCGAACGCGGAGGTCGTAGAGCGATTGCGTCAACGTTTGCTCTTCGGCCCCCGTCAGATTGCCGTGGGTCTTTTCCTGCAGGAGCGCCAAAAGATCGATCGTTTGGCGGGCCATCGGCAAATCCACTTCGCTCTTTCCGTCGATCGGATGCGGAGCGTCACCCAAATGCAGCAGAGCCGAGTGGCTCAACGACACGACGAAGGTCGTGAAGTCGACTGCAGGCAGGCCGTCGGATTCGCCGCTGGAGGTCACGTGTCAGTACCCCCACCCTGGTCGGCCGGCTCGGGCTGCTTCGCCTCCTCCACCACCGGTGCGGGCGCGGCTTCGGCCTTCGCCTTATCAGCGGCGACTTTGGCGGCAGCTTTCACCTTGACGTCGTCGTCCTCGTCGTCCTCGTCGTCGTCCTCGTCGATGTCGTTGAGCTCGTTCTCGAGCGAACGCACCGCGGGCAAATGCGCTATCACCGGACGCGGAGCGGAGCGGCTCACGATGCGCTCGACGCGCTCGGACTCTTTGACCAGCGCCGGCTGCTTGAGCTCGACCTCGACCACTTGGTCCGTCACGTCAGCCAACGCATCAACGTGCTTGCTGAGCTCGCTCGCGCTCAGCTCGCCGCGCTTGAGCATGCGCTCGCGCACGCGGATGTCGTACTTGAAAAACTCGGGAATGGGCATGAGCTCTCCGTATCAGTCTGCACCGGCATCCAACTCGGATCCGGTAGGAAGTGTCGCGTCGTCGGCCCGTCGGCCATAGGCCTCGGGCGCCCTTTCCTAGCGCCGGGTAGGCCCCCGAAGCAAGCTCTCCGGCGTGATTAGGGGTTCGGGCTGCTCTTCTTCGGACTCTTCTTGAGCCAGGAGGCGCCGTTCGGCCTCTTCCAGCTCCGCGTCCGTTGCCGGCCGAACCTCCCGCGCCTCCACCTCAAAGCGCAGGGTTTGGCCTGCCAGTGGGTGGTTACTGTCCACGACCACGCCCTCCTCGCTGACATCCAACACCTGGAGCAGCACTGGGCGGCCCTCTTCGTCTTCAGCCTCGTAACAGTCCCCGGCCGCGACATCCTCGGGGAACTCCGCGCGCTCGACCTCCACCTGGGCCTCCGGGTTGCGCAGACCGAAGGCGTGCTCCGGCTTGAGCATGACGGTGCGCTTGGAGCCCTGAGCCAGCCCCTCCAGCTTTTGCTCGAGCGCCGGGAACAGCACGCCGTAGCCCACCAGGCAGCACAGCTCGTTCTCCCCAGTCTCGACTTGCTCCCCCTCGTCGTCGAAGACTTGGTAGCCGAGGCGCGCCCACATGCCGGGGCTCAATTGGTAGGTCATGCTGTCTGGCATCTGGGGCGGGGGGAGCATGCGAAGCAGGCGGGGGAGGCCGGGGCGAAAGCCCCCGTGAGACAGCCGAGTGGACCGCTTGGCGCGAAGCGCACAATCGCTTGCGATTGTTGATGGAACGTCACAAGCGGGGCACTAGCACGAGTTAGCGATCGAGGCCGCCCACAATCTTGCCGGCAATGGCGCTGGCAGCGATCACGCGCGGGCTAGCCAGGTACACCTTGCCCGGCCCGCTGCGTCCCGGAAAGTTGCGATTCACGGCGCTCACCGTGACCTGCTCCGCAGTCGTAGAGGTGCCCGGCCCCGCGCGGATGCACGCGCCGCACGAAGGATCCAAGAGGCTCGCGCCAACTCGCTCGAACAGCTCGATGTAACCGCGCTCGGCCGCGTAACGACGGACGCTCTGCGACCCGAACTGCAAGTAGAAGAGCACGCCCGGTGCCACCCGCTGCCCGCGCTCCAGCGCCTCACGGATGACCCCAGCATACAAATCCATGTCGCTGGTTTTACCGCCAGTGCAGGAGCCCCCATACGCGATGTCGATGCGCACCTCTGCCCCCACCTGCTGCTCGAGCTCGGACAGCGGAATGCCGCTGCGCGGGTCACTCGGTACGGCGATCATGATCGGCACGGCGCCGAGATCGACTTCAATCGTGCGCGCGTAGTGCGCATCCGGGTCCGCGTGCACGACGCGCGCCTTGAGTGACGCGCGCGAGAGGCCACGCGCCTGCACCAAGTAATCCAGCACGACGTCGTCTGCGGCAATGATGCCGGTGAAAGCGCCCGCCTCGACCGCCATATTGGTCAACGTCGCGCGTTCGCCGAGTGAGATCCCGAGTAACCCAGGACCTGTGAATTCCAACACCTTGCCCACGGCGCCACCGCTCTTGATCTCCGGACGCGCGAGCAAGAAGAGCATCACGTCCTTCGCACACACGCCGTCCGCGAGTGCGCCGCTCAGCACCACGCGCACTGTTTCGGGGACGTCGACGCGTACATCGCGCGTAAACCAGGCGTTGGCCATGTCCGTGCTGCCGACGCCGAACGCCAAGCAACCGAGCACGCCGGCCATGCAGGTGTGCGAATCAGTGCCGATCACGAGCTCACCGGGCAGCGCAAAATCTTCGATGATCTTATTGTGGCAGATGGCTTCACTGCCCGCCGCATGGCCATCGCGTTCGACCTCGCCGAAGAGGCGCACACCGTGGCGCTTCGCGAACGCCTGCTGCACGTGCACGAGCTCACGAGACTGCTCGACCAGGCCGAGCGCACGATGCTTCACCGGCATCACGCTTTCCAGGAACGTTAGGTGATCGCGAAACAGCAGCACGGAGTCGGGATCAGCGACGCGAGCGTCTTCGCCGAACCCGGCGCGAAACAGCGCGTCCGCCATCGGCGTCACGTATTCGTGGCTAAAGCGCAGATCGACGCGCGCGAACAGCGCGTCACCCGGCGCCACTGCTGGCAAACCGAGCGTGCCGAGTTCGGCGTCCCGGACGGCGTGCGCGGCCAAGATCTTCTCTGCCAACGTCAGCGGGCGCGCCGTGCGCTCGGGCAAGGTGGGCCGCCGCTCCCCGCGCAAGCGCGCGCGGTTGTACGCAAACAAGCCGCCCGCTTCCACGATTGCGCGAGAGATCGGCGACAAGTGCGCCGAGAACTCGGACAGCGGAAGCGTGTCACCGCGCTCTAGCCTCTCCAGCAACGAGAAATCCGTGCTGGTGAGCAGGCCGATGTTCTGACAATTCTGCAGGTAAATTTTCTCGAAGCTGGGCGCAAAGACCACGCGCACTCCGCAGGCGAGTTCGGCGTACGGCGCGGTCTCGCGCGAGCTGCCGCAGCCTTTGCTGGGCCCGCTCACGATCACCTGAAAGCCGCCGTTCTTCACGGCATCGCGCTCGACCACAGCGCCGCGCAACCCGACCAAGCAATAGCGCGCCAGCGTTTGGTCGTAATAGTAGCAAGCCCAGGCAGGCGTCAGTTCGTCGGTCGAGACGTTCGCGCACAGCGAGCGCGCCAGGTCCGAGGGCAGCGTTTCACCCGAGAGCTGACGCCTCAGCAAATCCTCATCTTCCGTGAGGTAGAGGACACGGCCCGTGAGCGCGAGCGTGCTCATCGCGCTGCCTCTGCGGGCGCAGCGGCGGGCATGAAGAGCGCCAAAAGCACGCCCAGGGCCAACTCCACCTCGGTGTTCGAAGCCGCAGGAAGGCGACCCCGGGCTCGCCCTGCGACGAACCCGGCTTGCGTTTTGAAGTGGTCGGTTTGCTCAGCCGGAACGCCGAGCGCGGCGCAGCTCACGCGCACTGCCGCGTCGTCTGCAGCGAGCAACGCGCGGCGCAGGTCATCCAACAGAACCGCCGATGCGGTGCTTCCGCTTTTGCCTGGCGACACGTCCGGAGTGTAAGCTCGCGCCGTGCTTCGGGTACGCAGTTTTTCGCTCTTTTTACTGGCGCTGGCGCTGAACGCCTGCCCCAAACGGCGCACGAATGCGTCGGAACGAGCGCTCCCCTCCGCCTTGTCCTCCAGTTCCGCCACAGCAGCGCCGAAAGTGGCCGAGCCGCTGCCCAACGAACGCGTGGATATCCCCGGGGGAAGCTTCAACGTGGGCAGCCGTCCGGGTGACCCGGGACGTAACCCGGAACTCGAACCACGCCAAAGCTCTATCGAGCTTGGCCCCTTTCAGATCGATCGCCTTCCGTACCCGAACGACGGCAAGAGTCCGCCGCTCACCTCCGTCACCCGCGAGGAAGCAAAGCGTGATTGCGCCGAACGCGGCGAGCGCCTGTGCACCGAGCTGGAATGGGAGCGCGCCTGCAAGGGGCCTGCGAGCGCGGACTACGCCACCGGCAAAGCCTGGCAACCACGTTGCGCGAGCGAACCGCTGAGCTGCGCTTCTGGCTTCGACGTGCTCGGTTTGGCGGGCAATTTGCGGGAATGGGTCGCGAGTGAAGTGCCGGGCAAGGAAGGCGCCGTCGCACATGCGTTGCTGCGGGGCGCGCCGGGCAGCGCACTAGGCCCCGAGCATCGTTGCGCTGCGCGCCACACCGTGGAGCCCGATACCAAGGCCGAGGATCTCGGCTTCCGCTGCTGCAAGGGCGCCGCGAACGCTGCCATTGTCCCCGAACCCAAACTCGGGGAAACGTTCACGCACGGTAAGATCAGCACGGACACGCTAGAGAAGGTGTTCAAGGCCGACCCGCACACGGCCGAGTTCCACAACCTGAAGTTCTATCGCGAGCCCGATGCGGCCAACACGGTCGTGTCACGGGGTCCGGGGGACAAGAAGGGCTTCGCGTTCACGGTCGCGCCGCTCGTGTGGCGCCCCGCCACGGGCACAGAGTTCATGCTCGTGTCTGGAAAATCCGGCGACAACGACGCTTTCGTGGCGGTGCTCCACGTGCTCAGCGACGACGACTACAGCGTCGCCGCGAGCTTCTTCATGAAGAACGAGCCTGGCCCGGTCGCGCTCGCCTACAGTGACTCGATCCGCCCGCGCCTGCACTGGAGCACGTGCTGGGGTTGCCCAGGCGAAACCGGGAAAATCCTGTTTCGTCCGCCAGAAGGCGTCGTCATCTTTCAGCCTTAGAGGTTGAAAACGTGAGTCAGGCCAGGCCGACGTACAGGTGCTGCACGTCGTCGTCTTCGTCGAGCGCCGCCAAAAACGCCTCCACTTCAGCGCGCGGACTAGCTTCCAGTTTCACCGGGTTCTTCGGGACCCAGACCAAGCTCGCCGCGGTCACGGTCCAACCGCGCGCGGCCAGCGCTTTGGACACGGTGTCCACGTCCGTCGCTTCGGTGATGAAGCGGAACAGTCCGTCGTCCGCCGGTTCGACCTCCTGCGCGCCCGCTTCGATCGCTGCTTCTTCGGCATCCTCGGCCTTCGCAGGTGGTGCGGCCTCGACCGCACCGCAACGGTTGAAGTCCCAACTCACCGAGCCGCCAGCACCGAGTTGCCCCTTCTTGAACAACAGCCGAATGTTGGGGGCCGTACGGTTCTTGTTGTCGGTCAGGCACTCGACAATCACGGGCACCTGATACGGGGCAAAGCCTTCGTACACGACAGTCTCGTGTTGCGCTTGACCGTCGAGCAGACCCGCGCCCTTCTTGATCGCGCGCTCCAACGTGTCTTTCGTCATGGAAGCGCGCTTGGCTTGTTCCACCGCCAAACGCAGGCGTGAGTTGCTCACAGGGTCCGGCCCGCCCGTGCGCGCCGCGACCATGATTTCCTTGGCCAGCTTGGTGAACAGCCGACCTTTTGCGTCAGCGCCCTGTTCGCGACCTTTTTGCTTCCATTGCGCACCCATGCGCGGCGTTTACACCCTCAACGCGCCACACTCAACTCGAACGCGTTGCCCGTCCCGCTGGCGGCCGGCACGGCACGCACTTGAGCTCCCGCGGCCTCTGCGGCCAAGCGCGCGGCGTACAACCCCACGCCGCGGCTGTAGCGCGCGCCCAGCAAGCCCTTTGCGGACACCTGGCCCTCCGCGGTGAATGCTGTGTCGTGAAGATCCGCGGCGACCGGAGCCCCACCATCTTCTACCAGCAGTACCACCCGCGTGTCCTCAACGCGCACGGAGACGCGCACCGGAATGCCGTCTTGGGCATGCTGAATGCCGTTCTTCACCAGATTGCCCAAGGCACGACCGAGCATTTCGCGACTGGTCGCGAGCTTCACGTCCGCATCCGCGGAGGGCGCGAATTCGACGCGCACCGAGTAACTCGCAGCCAGCGAGCGCGAGCGCGCTAACACGTCCGCAACTAGTTCACGCGCTGTGAATGAATTTTGCTCGAAGCGCCGCTCACCGCGAAGCGCGAGCGCGAGCAACTCCACGTTGTCGATGATGTGTCCGAGCGCCTCGCACGACGCCGACACATCTTCCAACGCCTCTTTGGCATCAGGGCTCGCAACATCGCGGGACGATTGCAGGAAGCTCGCGTTGCTGTGCAGCGCGGACAGCGGGTTCCGCAAGTCGTGCACGATGAGCGCGAGTAGGCCGCCGATCAAATCCGACTCCAAGCGATCCGTAGCCATGGCTCACCAGCGTACGTTCTTGCGCGGCGTTCCGTAAGCCCCGGCGCGACGGGCGGTTCACGCCAGGTCGCGAGCGCGCTCGGCTCAGGTTCGAAGCAAACCGTTGCGTGTCAAAAACGCCCCGATTCGCTGGGCGATTTCCGCATGGTGCTCGAGTGGGGCAAGGTGTGTCCCGCTGGCAATCACTTCCAACTCCGCTCCCGGAATCGCTTCCGCCATCGCCTCGGAAACCGCTGCTGGCGTGAACGAATCTCGCGCGCCCGCTACCACCAGGACCGGTACGCGCACCTGCGGCAAGATGTCCTCCGCCGAATGCTCCCCCGCCGCGCGCAGCATGCGTAAGAACAATTCGAAATCGACGATAGTCACATGCTGGAAGTACGGCTCGACGTCTTCGAGACGCACGGCGCCGAGGTTCACGTCACCCGTCAGCCGGGCGACCGCGATGGCCACGCGCGGAGGAACGCTGGACCAGATGGCGCGCGTAACTTTGGGGTGCTTGGCCGCGAACTCGATCAAGTTCGGCAGCACCGAAGCCAGCATCTCGCTACCCTTGAAGGTGTAGGTCACGCGCCCGAAGCTGCCGCACAGGAGCACCAACGCAGCGATGCCCTCGGGGCGGCGCCGATAGGCTTCGAGGGCGACCTGGGTACCGATGGAGTGACCGATGAGCACGACCGGCGGATCGCCGAGTTCTCGGCGCACCACGTCCAAGTCATCGGCGAGCGCTTTGACGCCGATCTGCTCTGGGTCAACGGGCGGACCGCTGCGCCCATGGCCTCGGTAATGGAAATGCGCGACGTTCAGCACCTCGCTGAGTTCGTCGCCCAAATACTTCCAAATGAAGCCGTCGCAGGCCAGACCATCACAGAGAATGGCCGTAAGCCGAGCAGGCTCACCTACGCGGTCAGAATCCCTGTGAAGAGTATGGAAGTAGAGCCGAGTTCCGTCGGCTCCACGAGCAAATGACTCGGAAGCCCCCGACTCAGGTCGCGGCTTCTTCCTCGTCGTCACTGATGTCGTTCACGCTCGGGATTTTTTTGATCTCGAGGCGAGCCATCTTCCAAGCGCGCTGTACTACCCAGGAGAGCGAGCGATCCAAACGCGCTGCTTCGTCCTTGATTTCCTGAAGCATGGCTTCAGGGAAGTACAGGCTTTGTTTGCGCTTATCGCTGCCGGCGGGCTTGTTCGGTTCGTGGTCGGCCAAAAGCGTACCTCTGTGTGGGGAGGTGTCACCCGACACCAAGAAAAACCAAGTATCACCCACAGGGCCGCGAAATCAATCACGAAATGTGTGCAATGTGGAAAGAGCTCTCAGCGCGCCGAATTCCTGCGCTTTAGGCGGCTAGAACTCGCGCAAACGGGGGCCTTCTGGTGTATCGCTCTAGGCCATGCCCGCAAGATCGCGCGCCTTTTCGGTCGCCCGGCGTTCGCTCACGCTCGTTTCTGCCGTCTTTTTGGGGGTGCTGCTGAGCCACTTGGCGCATGCCGGAAACGAGCGAGAGAGCCCGTACCGCGTCGTTGAGCAGCTGGGACGCGTTCTAGTGTGGATCGAGAACGAGTACGTGGACCCGGTCGACCGCAAGCGGCTGGTCGAGGGCGCCATTAAAGGCATGGTCGCCGAGCTCGACCCCCACTCTTCGTACATGCCCGCGGAGGATTACGCGATCTTCCAAGGCGATACCGAAGGTCACTTCGGCGGCGTCGGTGTCGAGGTGGATTTCGGCGATGAGTACGTGACCGTAATCGCGCCGATCGAAGGCTCACCGGCGGAGCGCGCGGGCGTGCGCTCCGGCGACCGCATCTTGGCGATCGACAATGTCGGAGTGCGCGGACGGCCTTCGGTCGAGCTCGTGCGGCAGATGCGCGGCGAACCCGGCAGCCACGTGCTGCTCACGATCCGGCGCGCGGGCTCCGACAAGCTTTTGTATCTGACGCTCACGCGGAAAGTGATCACAGTCTCCAGCGTCACGAGCAAGCTGCTGAAGAGCGGCGTCGGGTACTTGCGGATCAAGACGTTTCAAACCGGGACACACTCGGAGTTCCTCGATCACTACGCCAAGCTGCGCCGCGAAAACGGCGGTGATTTGGCTGGGGTCGTGCTCGACATGCGCAACAACCCGGGGGGCCTCGTGAACGAGGCGAGCGCCATCGCGGACGAATTCCTCTCGGGCGGAGTGATCTACACCACGCGCCGTCGCGGCAAGATCGTGGACGAAGTGAACGCGGACAGCGGCGGCGTGGCGCGACGCGGCCCCGTCGCAGTGCTTGTGAACGAATTCAGCGCTAGCGCGGCAGAACTCGTCGCCGGTTCGATTCAAGACAACCATCGCGCCACGTTGGTCGGCGCCAAGACCTTCGGCAAAGGTTCCGTCCAAACCATCATCGACTTGCCCGATGGCGCTGGGTTACGGCTCACCACGCTTCGCTATTACACGCCGAGTGGGCGCGCGATTCAGGAACAGGG
Organism: Polyangiaceae bacterium; assembly: GCA_039936055.1. Taxonomy (GTDB): domain Bacteria; phylum Myxococcota_A; class Polyangia; order Polyangiales; family Polyangiaceae; genus PMG-095. The sequence goes on from JBDTJC010000462.1 coordinate 26,251, forward strand.
CGTTACGCCGGACGTGCTGATTCCCGGCGCGACTCCGGCAGAGACGTTCGCCGTGGTCCGTGAAGAGAACTTGGATACGCATTTGCCGCCCGTGGAAGGCGCGCCGTCCAAGGTCGTCGCGCCCTCGGTGAAGGTGCCGCCCGACGCGGGAGCACCGGAAACCCCGGCAGCGGACGCGCTCGTGGACCTCGGCGTGGCGCGCAAAGTGCCGGTGGACCCGCGCACGGGGCCGGATGCTGCGCTGAGCGTGGCTTATCAGATCGTCACGGGTGCGTTTACGCGAGTGGCTGCGAATGCGGCGGCGTCAGCGGTGAGCACGCCCACGGCAAAGCCGGCGGCCGTACCGCCAGGGCCCGCGGCAAGCGCCAAGCCGGCATCGGTTGCACCAGCGGCATCAGGGGCTGCCCCCGGGCACTGACGTCGCGGGAAGGCCCGACATGCTCGCCCGCTAGGCGGGCTGCGCGTGTCGGGGCCCCCGGCAAGCGCGGCTTCGCCGCGCGGGGGGCCGTACGCCAGTGCGCGAAGTGGGCGCGGAGCACCGCGCACGCGCGCGATCGGAGACGCGGACACTCGCGCGCTCGTCGACGCATCCAAGAGCGCCGCGCAGCGCCACCTGGCGCGACGACGACGCATCTACGCAGCGCTCCGCGTTCGCGACTCGAT
>JBDTJC010000463.1:0-16599 GCA_039936055.1 Polyangiaceae bacterium
CTCGCCTTCTCAGCGGTCGCGGCGGTTGGGTGCGACCAATTCGTGTATTGGGATGAGACGAACCCGCGCCTCTGCCTCGCACCGGATGCTTTTGTTTGCTTCGGCGAGCCCGATAGCCTGTTCGCCACCTGGAAGACTTGGGAACGCGGCGTGCCGCAGGTCGCCGTGGAGTTTCTCAGCAAGTCAGAGCACCGCGCCGCGGTTCCCAGCAAGCTCGCGCAATACCAGCGCCTCGGGGTAAGTGAGCTGGTCTTGTTCGACGCCGAGGCGGAGCACCCGCTCAGGATCTGGGACTGGATCGCGGGACAACTCGTGGAACGGCTGCTCACGGGTTCGTGTGCGGAGAGTCGCTACCTGCCTGGCTTCTGGCTCGTTCAGGAACAGCCTGCCCTCGGCGCGGCCCTGCGCTTGAGCCGGGACGCCCAAGGGGAGCACCTGTACCTCACGCCGGCTGAGCGCGACGCGAAAGCGCGTGCAGAGGCCGAAGCGCAGCGCGCGGGCGCCGAGGCCCGAATCCGCGAGCTGGAGGCCGAACTGGCCCGCCGCCACTCGTGATTTCGCAATCAACCGCCGCCCCTTGACCTCGCGCCGTCGCGGACCGCAATAATACCGCCCCCATGCTTGACGGTAGCGACGATCTCGAGCGACTGAGCCGTGAACAGCTCATCCTGAAAGCGCGTGTGCTGGGCGTCGAGCGCCCAGAGTTAATGACGCGGGTCGAGATGCGCGATGAAATTGTGCGCCGCTCGGAGCCGGATCCAGTGCAGCAGAGGCGCGCGCGCGGCTTCCTCGGTGTGGCGCGTGATCTGGTGGCCAGCGTGGTAGAGGCCGGGCTCAACCTGCCGGATGCCGCGGCGATCATCCGCGGTGAGGGCGCACGCGAGGGTGATTGGAAAGGCCCGCCGCCCGTCGCGACCGTTACGCTCGCCGAGATCTACGCGGCTCAAGGTCATCTGGAGCGCGCACTGCGCATGCTCGATGAAGTGCTGGCCAAGGAGCCCGATCACGACGCCGCGCGCAGCCTGCGCGATCGCCTGGCGAGCGGCACCGAGACGCCCAAGCCCGCTGCGCCCCGTCGCCAACGCGTTTCCTTTGCCGACCCGCCGGAGGCAGACATCACGCCGCCTCCCGCTCCCGAGTCTGTGCCCGCAACCGAATCCGCCCCGGATCCCGTTGCCGACACCCGCTCCGCGCCGCCTCCCGCTCCCGCTCCCGAGCCCGAAATCGCGGCAATTGCCGCGCAAATCCCGGCCACGCCGGAACCCGTCGTCAGCGTGCCCGTGCCCGTCGCCAGCGTGCCCGCGCCCGCGCCCGCCGCTCGTCCTCTCTCCCCTCCGCAGGTCATCACGCTCGCCCACGCCGGCCAACGCCAAGTGTACTGGGAACTCCCCCCGCACACGCTGGACGCCCTCAAGTCCCGCGCTCCGCAAGGCCGCGCGCTGCTGCGCGTGATTAGCTTTCGTACCCGTGCCGGTAAAGTTGAACGCCGCTCGCATGATGTGTCGCCCAGCGCCGAGGTGGGGAGTGCCGTGCTGCCCGGGTTGAATGCGGACGCCGTGGTGCGCGCCGTGCTTGGCTGGGAAGCAGAGGGCCGCTTCATGCCGTTCGTGGTCGCGTCGGACTTGGGGCCCGAGCGTTTCCGCGCGCACCCGCTGGTGGGCAGCGTGCTCCCGGAAGTCGAACAACGCGCGTTGCAACATTTGTCGCGCCGCGTGCGCTGAGCGTTCAGCGGCGCGCGTTTGCGCGCAACCCGGGTAACGCGCGGCCGACCTCTGTTCATGACCAGGGGCGTTGCTTGGGGGGCAGCAATTTCGAGCGTGATTCTGGCCGCAGCGCCCGCTCATGCCTCGCCCAACCCGAGCAGCCTGTGGATCGCGATTTCCGCCGAATATCGCACCAGTCCGCTGCTGCGCGAGTGGGGCGGCTTCCTGGCCGTGAGCATTCCGTTCGATCGCCTCGCTGCGCCGCGGATGCCGCCCGTGCCTGCCGTCTCTGCCGTCCCCATCGGCGCGCCACGTCTGGCAGAGGACCCCCCCAAAAAACAAACCGAAGCCACGCCTCCCGCTGCGCCATCTCCGCGCCACAAGAGTGAGCCCGGTTTGTTGCGGCTCACACCGCGGTTGGCGCGCGGCGCGGTGCGCCACGCGCTCGCCAACGCCGGCTACTTCGATTGGCGCGCGCGCCTCCGTAGTCTCTCGGGGCGCGCGCGCAGTTCCGCGTCATTGCCCGAGCTGCGTTTGCGCGCATTGCACAGCACGGGTGAAACGCTGCGCCTCACCCCAACCACGGACGACCCGTATCGCTACACCCAAGCCGGCACCTCCCAGCTTGCTTTCGAAGCGCGCTTGACCTGGCACTTGGATCGCTTGGTGTTCTCGGATCAAGAGGTCAGCATCGAGCGTTTGCAGACCGAGCGTGACGCGGCCGAGCGGCGCTTGATCGATCACGTGCTGTCTCGCTTGGCCTTGTGGCAGCGCAGCCGCGTGCGCGCAGCGGACGTGGACAGCGAGCCCGAGGTGCGGGAAACGGCAGAGCTGGAGGCCGTGGGTGCGGCCGTGGAGCTCGACGTGCTCACCAATGGCTGGTTTTCCCAGGCGATTGGCGAAAGCGAAGGGGAGGGCTCGGCCCCTGCTGGCGAACCGGCGAAAGTCGAGGTAGACACGCCTCGCCATGCTCGCTGACGCGCGAAACTCCCTGTCCGACCTCCAAAGGCGCGTTGATGCGCTAAGGGGGTCTCTTTGACGTACCGCAACTAAAGCGGGAAATCGAAGAGCTCGACGAACTCTCATCTGCCCCCAAGTTTTGGGACAACCAAGAAAAGGCGCAAGCCTTGATGCGCAAGCGCTCATCCGCCGTCGAGAAAATCGGCTGGATCGAAGCGCTAACGAAAGACGTCGCTGACGCTTCCGAGCTGCTCGAACTCGGCGCCGCCGATAGTGACGAAGGCATCATCGGTGAAGTCGAAGCGCTGATCCCCGCGCTCGAAGGTCGCGTGCGCAAGGCCGAGCTGCAGCGCATGCTCTCCGGCCCGGTGGACCACGCGAATGCCATCGTCAGCATTCACCCCGGCACCGGTGGTACTGACGCCAAGGACTGGGCTGAAATGATGCTGCGCATGTACCTGCGCTGGTGCGAGCGCCGCGGCTTCAAGACGGACGTCATCGACTACCAAGTGAGCGACGAAGCGGGCATCGACGGCGCGTCCTTCACCGTGGCGGGTCCAAACGCATACGGCTACCTGCGCGCCGAAATGGGCGTGCATCGCCTCGTGCGCATCAGCCCGTTCGATGGCAACGCGCGGCGCCAAACGAGCTTCGCGGCCATCGAAGTGACGCCCGACATCGAAGACGAAATCGACATCGAGATCAAAGACGGCGATCTCGAAACGACGACCATGCGCGCTGGCGGCAAGGGCGGCCAGAACGTGAACAAGGTCGAGACGGCCGTGCGCATGAAACACCTGCCGACCGGTATCGTGGTCGTGTGCCGCGCGGAGCGCAGTCAGCACCAAAACCGTGCCATGGCACTAAAGACCATGAAGTCCCGCTTGTACGAGCTAGAGGCCGCCAAGCGCGAAGCTGCCCAAGATCGCTACGAGGCAGCCAAAGGCCAAATCGCCTGGGGCAGCCAAATCCGTAGCTATGTGCTGCAGCCCTATCAGCTCGTCAAAGACTACCGCAGCGAATACGAAAGCTCGGACGTAACCAGCGTGCTTGATGGCGACCTAGACGCGTTTATTGAGGCGTATCTGCTGAAGAATGCGGATAAGGTTACGACTACGCAAGGCACTCCGCCGTTGGCTTTGGGGTAGAAGCGGGTCGGAGCGTTTGTGCTGCGCGTTTTGTGTTTCTGGCCTAGTGGCTGTGTGAGCCGCTGGGCCGCTCGCGCCTTGCTGAGGGATCGCATGCGCCTGGTCGGTCAGCTTTCGTTGGCTTCGCCTCTCTTTCGCAGCTCGTGATCTGGTCTTCCAAGACTTTTGGGGTCGTTTTCGTTCCGGGCGGGCTGCGCATGAGGTCTTCGCCGGGAGGAGAAACGACGAGAAAGAACGCGAAGCTCGCGCGGCGCAGTAGGCGCCCTGAGCTACAGTGGTGACGTGAGGGGCTGGGCCGCTCGCGCCTTGCTGGGGGATCGCATGCGCCTGTGCGGTCAGCTTTCGTTGGCTTCGCGTCTCCTTCGCAGCTCGTGATCTGGTCTTCCAAGACTTTTGGGTCGTTTTGGTTCCGGGCGGGCTGCGCATGAGGTCTTCGACGGGAGACCGAGAGAAGAAACGACGCGAAAGGGCGCTGAACTCGCGCGGCGCGCAGTAGACGCCCTGAGCCACACGCGCTACACGATGCGCGGTTAAATGACGGAAAAGAGTGGAGAGGACGCGCTCGTCGAAGCGCGTCGTAGCAAGGCCGAGCACCTTCGCGGTCGTGGGCAGAATCCGTTTGCGAATGACGTGCTCGTCGCGGATCGCAGTCTGCTCCGCGATTTGCGCGTCGAGTTCGCCTCTGCGTTGATCGAGCCGATTTCCGAGCTCCGTTACGACCCGACGCGCGTGGATGAGGTCGCCGCGGGGCGCGAGTTCCACGTCGTTGGCAGGCTGATGGCGCGGCGCGGCTTTGGCAAGGCGTCGTTCTTGCGCTTGCGCGACATGAGTGACGAGCTGCAGGTGTTCGCCAAGGCGGACGTGCTGGGTGTTGGCTTCCAAGCGCTGGAAGACATCGACATCGCCGATCACATCGAGGTGCGCGGTCAGGTCATGGTGACCAAGACCGGTGAGCTGAGCGTGCAAGCCACCTCGTTGCGTTTGCTCACCAAGGCGCTCCGCCCGCTGCCGGACAAGTTCCACGGCTTGACGGACGTGGACATTCGCTACCGCCGTCGCTACGTGGATCTGGTTGCGAACCCCGAGGTGAGCGTCGCGCTCCGCTCCCGTTCGATCATCGTACAGGCCCTGCGTGATTTCTTGGACACGCAAGGCTTCCTCGAAGTCGAGACGCCGACGTTGCACTCGTTGGTCGGCGGGGCCGCCGCCAAGCCGTTCAAGACGCATCACAATGCGCTGGATTTAGAGCTGTTTCTGCGCATCGCGCCGGAGCTGTACCTGAAGCGTTTGCTCGTGGGCGGGCTCGAGCGCGTGTACGAGATCGGCCGGGCCTACCGCAACGAAGGCATCAGCACGAGGCACAATCCCGAGTTTACGATGCTGGAGTTCTATCAGGCGTACGCGACTTACGAGATCCTGATGGACCAAGCCGAACGCCTGTTCCGGCACGTGGATGCATTCCTGAATCGTCGTTTGGCGGCGCTAGGCCTGGGCGCGCAATACGCCGCGTGGTTCGCTGAGCGCCCGTTCGCGCTCGACGAACCGTTCGCGCGCGTACCCATGAAGCTGAGTGTGAGCTCGGCCCTGGAACGCGCCGCGCTGCCGGTCGAAATCGCCGTGCGCCTGGCGGAGCTCGCCTTTCAGCTCGGCCCGGACGGCAAGCGCCTACCGAGCCCGATGGACGCCCTGGTCACCGAGTGGAGCGCGCGCTCCGATCGCGCCAAGTCGATTGACTGGGGCAACTTGCGGCGTGCGCTTTCGCACTGCAAATCCGATGGCGAGCGCTTGTTCGTCGCCTACGAGTACCTGGCCGAGCCGTTCCTCGCGGTGGACTACCGCTCCGCGAATGGGGAGAAGAGCCTGCCGGTGTTCATCACTGATTACCCGGCCGAGGTTTCGCCGTTGGCCCGCAGGAAAGACGCGGACCCGACGCTCGTCGATCGCTTTGAGCTGTTCGTGCATGGCCGGGAATTGTGCAATGCGTTCAGTGAGCTGAACGATCCGGACGACCAAGCCGCGCGCTTCCGCGCTCAACTTGAGCTCAAAGCAGGCGGCGCCGAAGAGACCATGGATTACGACGAGGACTACGTGCTCGCTCTGGAGCACGGCATGCCGCCCGCCGCGGGTTTCGGCTTGGGTGTGGACCGCCTCGTCATGGCGCTCACCTCGCAGCCGTCGATTCGCGACGTGATCGCGTTCCCGCTGCTGCGTCCCGAGTCTGCATGATCGCCTTCGCTCAGCCGTTGCTCAGCCGGTACCAAACCGTCACCGGCATGTTCCTGCGCGCCTGGAACGGCGGCGGCTTTGGCGGTCGCATCGCGCTCGTCCTCGCGCTGACCGGGCTGCTCGGCTTCTTGGCTTGGAAGCTGCTGCGCATGGCCTTACGGCGCGGCGGCAAGGTCCTGCTGCGCTGGCTGACCGGCATCAGTTTAGCGCTGCTCGTTGGCCTGGGCTTTTGGGTCTCGAAGCTTCCCGAGCCGCGCGGTAGCTCGTTCATCCTCTGGCATCAGGTCGTGCGGGTGGGTGCCGCGCTGTCCGGCACGGGGTTCATGGTTTGCTTCATGGTGCTGAGCGTGCCGTGGCTGATGGACCGTTTGGAAGGGCGGGGCTTCGTGTCGTTCGTGGCCGCTCGTCACGTGCGCGCACAAAAAAGCGGTTTTTTGACGGTTATTTCGCTGCTCTCGATGTCCGGCGTCGGTGTCAGCTCGTTCGCGTTGTGCGCGGTGGTCTCGATCATGGGCGGCTTCGGCGCCGACTTGAAGCACAAGATCCTGGGCAACAACGCGCACGTGAAGATCGAGAGCAAGCGCGTGGGCGGCTTCGATCACTGGCGTGACTTGTTGGACGAGATGCGGCTGGTCAAGGGCGTGCGTGCCGCGACGCCGGTCGCTTCCGGTGAGGCCATGGCCTCCAGCTCGTCGAATACCGCGGGCGTGATCCTGCGCGGCATCGACACGGTCACTATCGGTACGGTGATCGATTTGCTGCAGAACATCGAGGTCGGCAAGTTCGCGTACCTGGATGACCCGAAGCGGCTGGCGACGCTGCCGCCCGATGAGCCCATCGGCATCGGCTCGGGCGGCGAGTTCTACTTGAAGGGCCCCGACATCAAGCCTTACCTGTCGCAGCTCGACCCGGACGTGGCCGAGGCGACGATCCCGGTGGATGCGTTCCCGGGCATCGTGATCGGCCGCGAGCTTGCGAAATCCCTGCACGTGTACGTAGGGGACGAGCTCACGCTGATCTCCCCGCTGGGTGACTTGGGACCGATGGGCGTCTTGCCCCGTAGCCGTAAATTCCGCGTGGCCGCCATCTTCTACAGCGGCATGTACGAGTACGACGCCAGCCACGCGTATGTGAAGATCGAAGCCGCGCAGGACTTCTTCGATCTGAAGCAAAACGTGACCGGCATTGAGCTCAAGATCGACGATGCCGAGCGCGTGTCCGAGATTCGCCCCGCGATCGAAGCGCAGGTGAAGCGCGACGACTTGCAGATCAGGGACTGGAAAGAGGCCAACAAGAATCTGTTCAGCGCCCTCAAGCTGGAGAAGATCGCGACCTTCATCATCTTGTCGCTCGCCATCCTGGTCGCGAGCTTCTGCATCATTTGCACGCTGCTCTTAATGGTGACCGAGAAGAGTAAAGAGATCGCGATTTTGAAGTCGCTTGGCGCGAGCGACAACGCCATCCTGAAGATCTTCATGACCGAGGGCATGATGATCGGCGGGATCGGCACTATCTTCGGCGTGACTACCGGCCTTGCGGCAACGCTCGGGCTGAAGTGGTTCGGCGTACGGCTGGATCCGGACGTGTATTACGTCGACAAATTGCCGATCAACGTCGAATGGTCGGACTTCACCTTGGTCGCGCTGGCCGCGTTTTTGATCACGACCATCGCTACGATCTATCCCGCCGTCGCGGCCAGCCGCTTGCGGCCTGTCGAAGGCATCCGTTACGAGTGAGGCAGCCGTGGCCGAAGCACTAGTCATCATCGAGGGTCTGAAGAAGAGCTTTCAGCACATGGGGCGCACGCTTGATGTGTTGAAAGGCATCGATTTGAACATCTACGCCGGCCAAATTTTGGCCATCGTGGGTCAGTCGGGCGCCGGCAAGAGCACGCTGCTGCATTGTATGGGTACTTTGGATCTGCCGACTTCAGGCAGAATTCGCCTCGGCGGCGAAGAGCTGACGACGATGAGCGGCTCGCGCCTCGCCGCAGTGCGCAACCGCGATATCGGTTTCGTGTTTCAATTTCATCATTTGCTGCCCGAATTCACCGCGCTCGAAAACATCATGGTGCCGGGCCTGATCCAGGGCCGTCCGCGTCGTGAGATGGAAAAGCGCGCCCAGTCGTTGTTGGAAGAAGTTGGTTTGACACACCGCGCTTCGCACCGCCCTGGTGAATTGTCGGGCGGCGAGCAGCAACGCGTTGCGGTTGCTCGCGCGCTCGCTTTGGACCCCAAATTGGTGCTTGCGGACGAGCCAACCGGCAATCTGGACAGCGCGACGAGTGATGCGATTCACGAGCTGTTCTTCCAAATCAATCGTGAACACGGCACGACCATCGTCGTCGTGACGCACAATCCAGCGTTCGCCGAACGCATGCCGCGCGTTGTCCGCATGCGCGACGGCCGCGTCGAAATCGACGATGTAGGTCGCGCTCAGCGTCCTTCCGCTTCGCCCGCGGCCGAGCTCCTCGCAGCCGCCAAGTCGGAATAGCCCGCTTTTCGGCGGGTACGAGTGCGTGCGCGTCCCTCCGCGCTCAACGCACCCAGGAGCGCAAGGTACGAGGAGCCGCGCGCGCAAAAACCGCTGCTGGCGGCGAGGGCCGCATGCCTAACGTGCACGGAGAAGTTTGACGGGCTCGCTTTCGAAGCCATACACTTTGCTGTTAGGCGCAAGGCGGAAAGTCCCAATCTCGCGCGTTTGTTGCAGCGAACGCTCACTGACCCAGGTCAACCGTCTTCGGGCGGGTTGTTTCGGGTGCGAACGCTCGACATCGATTTGTAACTCCCAAGGTTTATAAGTCTCGTTAAGTTTTCGCGTACGGCGCCGCTTCTCAGAGCAGGATTCTTGCCGAGGAGCCGCCTGGGTTCCACTACCGCTGCACCACGCAGGCCACGGACAGCCATGGGATCGCCCGCATTCAAGCAAATTCCCGGAATTTCACTCGGCGCGCTCGGGAAGCGGAAGCTTCGCTCGCTCGCCGCGGGGATGGATCTGTCGGAGGCACTGACCGCGCAAGCCCTAGATGTCTTCGCGCTGATGAGCGAGTCCTGGGCGGATTGGGCGGTGGGGGATTCACCCGTCTGGCCCAACGACATCTCGGATGACGGCACGCCCTTCGAGTTTTCTGCGTCTTTCGATGGCAATTCGCCGCGGCTTCGCATGCTGGCCGAAGCTCAGACGGAACCGATCTCCAAGGTTTCCAGTTGGGCCGGCGGGCTCGCGCTCGGCAAGCGCCTGAAGGCCCAACGCCTGGCGGATCTGACCCTGTTCGAGCAGATTCAAGATCTGTTCGTGCCGCTTGCGGGCGCTCGTTCGCGCTTCTCCCTGTGGCACGCCGCCGTGTTGGAAGAAGCGCGCCCGGCCTTGTTCAAGGCGTACGTGAACCCGTGCTTATTCGGGTTGGGCTCGGCCCCGTACGTCGTCGAGCAAGCGCTGCGCCGGCTCGACTTCGGGGATGCCTGGGCCTTCCTCGAGGAGCGCCTTGCTCACAACCCCGGCGTAGAAATTCGCTATTTTTCGGTCGACTTGGCTGCGCCGGAGCGCGCACGCGTGAAGGTGTACCTGGGCTGCGGGGAGTCCGCCGCAGCGGTCGATCATTTGATCTCGAGCGCCAGCAATAGCCAGCCGCAGGATGCGCAACAGTGGCTGAACACGTTGACGGCGAGCCAAGGACCGTTCGACGCGCGCCCTATTTTGAGCTGTTTTTCCTTTCGCCACGGCCTAGCTACGCCGGACGTGACCGTTCACGTGCCGATTCGTTGCTACGTCAAGCACGACACCGAGGCACTTGCCCGAGTCTCGAACTTGATGTCGCCGGAGGACTCGCAGCGCTTGTCGCGTGCCCTCGCGGCCGTCTCCGAGCGCCCACTCAACGTGGGGCGAGGCTTGCTGACGTACGCTTCGCTGCGGCGCGAGGCGTCCACCGTGCGCGTGACGGTCTACGTAGCCCCGGAGGCGTACAACATCACGTCTCGCCGCCCATCGATGCCGCCTGCGATTGACCACAACTCTGGCGTCCACAAGACTTCGCCTCGTGCCGCCGACCAACCTGCGGCGACCATGGCGAACGTTCAGGCGCTGATCACGCGCCATCAGAAGCTGCTCCGGGAACAGGGGCTGCTGCGCCATTTGCACGGGCCGGGGGACCTCGCGCAAGCGCAGCTTCTGGCGTCTCACCTGTCGCTGCTCGTGCTCTGGCTGGGGGATCTGTCGCGCTTCGCCTGCGAACTGGCGAGCGATCCGCGGGTCGTGGCTCGGCTGGTCGAATGCACGGCCGACGAAAGAGAACGAGGCCGGCGGTTTTCGGTCATGTTCGAGGCCCTCGGCATATCCGCCCAGGCGCCTCCGCTGTTCTCGGCGGAACACGCTTCGCTGCGCGAACTCGCCTTTGCCTGCATGGCGGATGTCACTTCCGCCACTGACGACCGCGTCCGCCTGGGGATCGTGCTGGCGGTTTCCGCCATATGCGAGGAGCTGCTCAGCGTCGCGGTGGCGTTTGCCGAGCGTGTCGTGACCGGCGCCCCATCCGCCCGCGTCGAGCTCGGGCGCTTCGACGAAGACACACAGCCCCAGCTGTCGTTGATTGGTCTCACGGGCGAAGTCGGGGCCGACGTATTTGCTGCCGCCGAGCGCTGCTTCGAGTCGTTACTGAAGGTGGCCAGCGCTATCGATAGCGCGGTCTTCCATGACGCCGCGCACGGGCGCTGAGCGGGTACTAACCCGCGCGGGTTGGCCACGCAGGCCGCTGGCTCCACGAAGGCCACGCGACGCGGCTCAGCGCATCGACTGCAGGGCGCGGGAAGCGTCACGTGAGGCGAAATCGACACCGCATCAGCGGGTAGGCTCGTTGCAAAATAGCTCGAAGGCGTGATAACGATTTCCGCCTTGTTCGAAAATGTCCCGAGCTTGGAGCGAAGGGCTCCGGCTCCCAATGGAGGTAGTCGATGGTCTCTAGGCGACAAGTGCTTGCGGGTCTCGGTGCAGTTGCAGTCTACGGCTTCAATCCCGTCTCGCGGACTTGGATTGCGACGGCGGAAGCCGCTAGCGTGTTCGATCACCTGCCGCCGCTCGACGGCACAGTGTCGACGGACCCCGCTTCGCTAGCCCCGTACGCGACCGACGTGGGCAGTGCGGTTCATGACACCCCGGTGGCGGTGCTCAAGCCGGGCTCAGTGCACGACATCGCCAAGATGGTGCGCTTCTGTCGCCGCTACGGGATCGTCGTCGGTCCGCGCGGGCAAGGCCACACCACGTTCGGTCAATCGCAGGTGGCCGCCGGCCTCGTGATCGACATGGCCACCCTCAACAAGATCCACTCGATCAAGGGCACGCGCGCAGACATCGAAGCGGGCGCTACCTGGCGGATGTTGGTGGATGCCTCCACGCCGCTCGGGCTCACGCCGCCCGTCCTCACCGGCTACATCAAGCTGTCGATTGCCGGCACCTTGTCCATGGCTGGCGTACCGGGCAGAAACCGCCAGGGCCTGCAAATCGACCACGTGCAAGAGCTCGAAATCGTCACCGGTGAAGGCGACATCAAGATCTGCTCCCTGTACCAGAACCGGGAGCTGTTCGAGGCCGCGCTGGGCGGCCTGGGTCAATTTGGTATCATCACGCGCGCCGTGGTGGACATGGTCAAAGCGTTCCCGATGGCACGGAGCTACGCGTTCCCGTACACGGACAACGCGACGTTCTTCAAGGACCTGCGCACACTGCTCGCGCGCGACGAGGTCGACGAATGTTACGGCATGTGGGTCGCGGATGGCGCAGGCGGCCTCGTCTACCTGCTCAACGTCGCCAAGTACTTCGACCCGCATTCGCCGCCCGATGACAATCACTTGTTCCGCGGCTTGAGCTTGCCTCCCGCCGCTGGTACGCCGACGGATCAGAGCTATCAAAACTACGTCGAGCGCGTGGACGTCACCATCGACCTCTTCACCCAGATTGGCCTGTGGGAGGGCGTGCTGCATCCCTGGTTCGATGTCTGGTTGGGCGATAAGGTCGTCGAGAAATACGTCGGCGAAACCATCGCCTCGCTCACCCCGGAAGACGTCGGTCCGACCGGCTTCGTGCTGATGTTTCCGCAGAAGCGCTCCAAGATCGGCAGCAAGTATCTTCCGCTCCCGGATTGCACGGAGTGGGTCTACTTGTTCGACATCCTGACCGCGAACGCCGCGCCCGGACCAGACCCGGTATTTCAAGCCAAGATGCTCGCGCGCAACCGCACGCTGTTCGAGAAAGCACGCCAGCTCGGCGGCACGCGCTACTCCATCGGCTCGATCCAGTTCGACAAGAAGGACTGGATTCAGCAATACGGGCTCAGCTACTTCTTCCTGAAAGCGCTCAAAGAGCGCTTCGATCCCGACGGGCTGCTCGCGCCTGGGGTCGGAATTTTCAAGTGACTTTGCGGTCGCACGCTGCGCGTGATGACGGATGCACAGGTGTGCAGATTCACGCGCATGTGCGCGGCCAATCGACAATTCGTGTCGTCACCCCTTTAGGTGAGAGAGCAGTGTGCGTTTCTGGTGGCTAAGCTAAGCGTGCGCCTCAAGGCGCGCGAGCCATTGGAGGATTCGATGAAGCACGTCTTCGAGCACATCACCAAGACCTCGGCCGCCTTCGAGAGCCGTCCCCTGTTCGTCTACCTGAAGGACGAGAGCCTCTCGCCGCGCGACCGGCTGGAGTTCGTGCCCTGCATGTCGCACTTCGTGATGACGTTTGCGGACCTGTATCACTTCTTCCTCACGGAAGAGACGCCCAAGGATCGCTATCAGGAGCTGGTGAATACGCACCTTGCTGAGGAAGGCACGCACTGGAAGTGGTTCTTGGCCGACCTCACCAACATGAATCTGGATCCAGAGCTGCGCTTCACGGATGCGCTTCGCCTGCTCTGGAGCGACACCACCAAGCAAACGCGCCGGCTCGCCTACGAGATCTGCAAGATGAGCGCCGGTATGACGTCGCTGCAAAAGCTGGTCCTGGTGCAGTCCATCGAAGCGACGGGCCGCGTTGGTCTCGAAGCGGCGGTACCGGTCGGTAACCGGGTCGCGCGTGACATGAAGCGCAATCTGGTTTACTTCGGTGGTCATCACCTTGAGACGGAGCAGGCGCACACGCTCGAGGAAACGGACGTGCACTCCTCGCTCGAATCACTTGAGCTGGACCAGGCCACGATTGTAGACCTGTGCAGCATTGTGGACACGGTGTTCGCGCACTTCGCGGGTTTCGTGGACGAAGCGTATCGCGTCGCCAAGGCACACCGCACCTTCCCCGAAAGTGTTGCGGACGCGCGCCTCGCCGGCTGAGCTTGCGCGTGAGCTGGCCGCGGCGAACGCGCTTGCCGCGCAAACGCGGCCGTCCCATCTGGCCACGACGGCGCGGCGCCGAGCATGGCGCGGGTGGGCACCCCCTCCAGAAAAACGCCCAACTTGAGACTAGTGCTTGGCTTCTTCAGTCACTAGTTTGCTCATCTGGCCGATGGCGGCCTCAAGTGCCCGCGTCTGCGTGGTGTTGAGGCGCAGGTGCTTGTAAGCCTCCAGCCGCTCGGCGACGGTGAACGCGCGATGGTCGGCGTTGAACAACGCAATTGCCGCGGAGATGAAGCGGAGCTTCAAGCTGTTGGAGACAACGGCCGTTGGCGTGGCGCTGCTGCCGATTACGCCTTCCAGGCGCTTGCGCTGTGCCGCATTGGGACCGCCGCCTAGCGTGGACACCAGCACTCTGATCGGCTCGCCTGCCAGGTCACTCTTGGCCTTGAGCTCCGCGAGCAAGCTCAGGCACTCGTCCCACTCCCAGTCCTTCGGCGTGTCGTTGTTTTCGCAAAGCAGCAGCACGTTCGCCACGATGCCTGACACCAAACTGCGTTTCATGTCAGGCCTTGCCGGTCCGCTGAGCCGAACAACACCGATTGTATGGCAACACCAGCGGAAATTACTCAAGAGGCAATCCTCGGTCAAGACTTCCGCCTCGCGTTCTGATGCAATGACCATTGCCGAGGGCCCGCTCGGCGGCGCCGCGGGCGTTTCTCTTGCGGCATGCGTGTGCGTTTTTGCACACGTTGAGCGGCGCGAGCGAGGGTCAGGTAGGCGCGTGTCTTACACCGGAGCGGTCAGCCTTGCTCGGAGGCATGGGCGCCCTTGCTGTCGAGGGCTGGATCGCCTGGAACAGCCGCTGCGCTACGAGGCCTGCAGCGCCTGTTTGCGCGCGCGACTCGAACTCTCAGTTCGAACGAACGGTGGACGGGAACGAACGGTGGACGGGAACGCTCGTCGTGCCTGGAGAACAAGACCGCCCTTGCGGCCGCGTCTCAAGTTGGATGTACATCGCCACTCAAAGCGCGTCACCCCGCGGCTGCAAGTGTCTCGCTAGACCCAACCTTTACGCGAAAACCACAAGTGGCAAATCGGTGTCTTTCGCGTGCCGGCTAGTACTAGCTGCGGCTCAACGGCAGGAACTCACCATGCTCGGGGTCGTAGTCGAAGACCTCCCCCTTGCCGACGTCGAAGACCCAGCCGCTGAGGTGTAACTTGCCGGCGTCCAGTCGGCTGCGAACGAAGGGGTACTCACGCAGGTGTTCCAGCTGCGCGAGGACGTTCTCCTGAATTGCGGCGGTGAGCCTCGCTTCGGCGCTCAGGTGCACGTACTTTTCTTCGATCAGCTGTTTGACGCTGATGGTGCTCTTCACCCAGCGCCGCACGTATTCCAAATGGGCCACGCTTTCAGGGTCCAGAATGGCTTTCAACGCGCCGCACTGCGTGTGCCCACAAATGATCACGTTCTCGACGTTCAGCACTTCGACCGCGTATTGGATGGCGGCGGCCGTGCCGCCCGGCAGGTCTGCCGTGGGCACTACGTTGCCGACATTGCGCACGATGAACAATTCCCCCGGCGCAGCGTCCGTGATCAAGTTCGGGACGACGCGGCTATCGGAGCAAGTGATGAAAAGCGTTTCCGGTTGCTGACCACTGGTGGCGAGCTGTTCGAACAGCGCGCGGTGGCTGGCGAAGAAACCTGCTTGAAACGAATGGATACCCTTCACTAACTTCTGCATGCGGCGCAGAACGTACGCGAGGTCCGAGCGGAGTGCACGCCCTTGTCGCTCAGCCCAGCGGAAGAATGTAGGCCACGTCTTTCTCGGCCAACCCGAGCTGGGCTTGGACCTCGCTGGCGACCGCGACCTGACCTTCTTCGAGCGTCTGCACGTCACAGGGGACAGCGCGAAAATAGGGAGCCTCGTTGAGATCTCGCGCCACCAGACAGCGCGCGGCTGGACGGGCGCCGGCTGCGCGGGCGATGCGTGCGATGCGTGCGTTTCTAACGAGTGTCACGTCGTCGGCGGCAGCCAAGAAATGCGGCCCGCCGTCGAATGGGTCAATCCGTTCCGCGTAACGAAAGCCCGCGCGGCGCAGCATTTTCTCCACGCCTTTGGTTTGGGCGCCGACCTTGCCGATCACGTTTTGGGCCTCGGTTGAAAGCAGGCTCGCGTAGATCCCGCCGCTCGGAAATAGATCGCGGATGAACGACTTGTCCGTGCTGGAGAGCAGGTCCGCCTCACCGTAGCTCATGCCGGTGAAGCGCCTGCCGAGCGCCTCCCACAGGTGACTGGTCCCGTCTGCCTCAAGCGGGGGCAGCAGTTCGGCCAACAGTTCCGCTTGGAACAGCTCGCGGTGCACTGCGATGAACAGAAAACGCACATACGCGATCAACAGCCCATAGCGATCGGCCGCTCCGCGATGCTCGGGCGCCACGACCAAACCACCGAGCTCAGTCGGGCCCTGATACGAGAAGCCGAGGTGCAGCACCGTATGTTTGAAATGGCGATCGAGCGCCGCGTGGTACTTCTCTTCCGTGATCACGTCGAAATAGATGTATGGCGCGTCGCGTCGTCCGAGCTGGGCCACGATCATGGACGTGCCCAGCGCTTGCCCCGACTCCAGGTCGCGCAAGAGGAAGACGTACTTGCGCTTGCGGGCGTCCTTGAGTTCGCCGCTGAAGCTGCGCTCGGAGTGGTCCAGAAGCCGCTGCACGTGGCTGCGGTCGTGCGGCAAGTTTACCGAGTTGAGGTGGCGCGCCAGGCTCAGCAAGTCCTCTTCGTCGGCGCGTACGGCGCCGCGTATCTCACATCGGAGCATGGCTATCGTTGTCTAGTATGAGCGACCGGCGCCGGAAAATGCCGCGAAATCGCTAGGCCGCATCCGAAAGCGGCTTGAGCGGGCCCGAAAGAAACTAGAAAGCCCCGAAAAAACCAGCCAAAACCAGGCGCACGTCCAGACTTTCATGATAAGGAGTGGCCGCCGTGACAGCTCAGGATTGGACTTTCTCGCGCGCTCAGGCGCTTCCCCCGTATGCATTCGTCGTCAGTGATGCCGTGAAGGCGCGCGTACGCGCGACCGGAGCGGACATCATTGACTTGGGCCTCGGCAATCCCGACCGCCCGACGCCTCCCGAAATCGTGGCGCAGCTGCACAGTACGGCGGACGTCACGGAGAACCATCGTTACCATCCGGGGCGCGGGCTTTTGCCGCTGCGCAACGCGGCGGCCGCTTGGTACGCGCGTCGTT
>JBDTJC010000464.1:0-12441 GCA_039936055.1 Polyangiaceae bacterium
CGGTGAACAGATCACTGCGCCGGTCCACGTCCGTGCCCATCACCTGTTCGGGTGACATGTAGCCGACTTTGCCCTTGAGCTCCCCCGGGTACGTGCGGCGGTCCACAAACTCACTGCGCACGATACCGAAGTCACCGAGTTTGATCTCACCGGCGCGGCCGATCAGCACGTTCCCCGGCGATACGTCGCGGTGCACGATGCCGAGTGGGCGCCCGTGCTCGTCTTGCGCGTCATGCGCAAAGGCCAGGCCGCGCAATACTTCATGCGCAATGTGCAGCGCGATGCCGCGCGGGAAGCGTTCACGCCGGGCGGACACCGAGCGCAGGAGGCGCGCGAGCGATACGCCGTCCACGAACTCCATCGCCATGAACAGCTGGCCTTGGGCCTCACCGAAATCCAACACTTGCACGATGTTCGGGTGACAAAGCGCGGCACAAATGCGCGCTTCGTCGCAGAACATGGCCACAAAGCGGGCGTCCATCGCCAGCTCCGGCAAGATGCGCTTGACGGCAAAGCGCTTGGCAAAGCCACGTGGTCCCGCGCGATGGGCCACGTACACCTCCGCCATGCCCCCCAGCCCAAGCCGGTCGCCCAATAAATAGGGCCCAAGCATCGAGCCAGCGACAACCGAGGCGTGGGCCATCAGCCCTCAGTCTAATTCACAAGCCCCACCCTGAACAGGAAACTCCTGGCAAATTCCCTGCTTGCCGAGGCCGCGCTGGCAGCCGCAACGGCGGCGATCGTTTTGTCGACGATGACTCTAGGAATCACGACACTTTCGACTACTTTGCGGACACGAGATGAAAAACGGATGCTGTCTCGAAGGAGTGCTGGGTGAGTAAGTCGCTTACATCTTCGCACTCGTTGCAGCTGGACGAGCGCGGGCTTTCAGGCGCGTCGTCCTCGCGCCGGCGCGTCGTTGCGGTAACGGGTGCCGCGCAGTTTTTGGGAACGAACTTGATCGGCTTGTTGGAGGAAGATCCCAACGTCCGAACCATCGTTTGCTTGGATACGGAAGCGCCCACGACAGCCGGTGCGAAGTCGCGCGTGTACAACGTCAACCTAACGGAGGGGCTGGCTGAAGAGCGCCTAGCAGAAATCCTCTCCGCTGAAGCGGTGGACGTCGTGGTTCACCTGGCGTTCCTGGACTCCCCAACGCATTCGGTCGCGTTCGCACACGAGCTAGAGAGCGTGGGCACGATGCATGTCCTGAATGCGTGCCGCCGCACGAAAGTGCACAAGATCGTGATGCGCAGCCACACGCTGCTGTACGGCGCGCATCCGACCAACCCCAACTATTTGTCGGAAAAGCACCCGCTTCGCGCACGCCGCAGCGAGTCGTTCTTTGCGGACAAAATCGAGGCCGAGAATGAAGTGCTGCGCTTCGGACGGCCCGGTCAGGGTCGCGTCGCGACGGTGTTGCGCCTGGCGCCGGTCATCGGCCCGACGGTAGACAACTTCGTCACGCGCTACCTGAGCCATCGGCTCGCTCCCGCTGTGCTCGGCTTCGACCCGCTGTGGCAATTCGTGCACGAGGCGGATGCCGTGCGCGCGTTGCGCCTGGCGGTGCTGCATGACGTGCCCGGCGTGTTCAATATCGTGGGTGACGGCGTGCTTCCGCTGCGCACGGTGATCCGGCTCGCTGGGCGCACCGCGCTGCCTTTGCTGCGCTCGTTCGCCTCCGGGCTAACGACCGCGCTCTGGCTGACGCAACTCGCCGAGGCTCCGCCATCTTTCTTCGACTATCTGCAGTACATTTGTGTGGCAGATGGAGCATTAGCTCGAAAAGAGCTCGGCTTTGAGCCGCTGTACACGAGCCGAGAGGCCTTGATCGACTATGCGAACGCCCAGCACCTTCGCGACGTGAAATTGCTTTCGGAGACGCCCGCGTGAAACGCAAGGACAACAGCCGCAAGCCCGACTCCAAGTCGAGCTCGAAGGAAGCCGCGAAGCCGCGCCCGGTCAAGAGCGCCAAGCCGCGTCGTCCGCCTCCACGAGGTGAGGCGGACAGAACGCCAACCAACAAGAAGCGCAAGGCGCTTCGCAACGGGCGCGATCGCAAACCGGCCGGAGTGCGCATCGAGAGCCGGCACATCGAAAAGCCGAAGCCCGCCTTCACGGCCCATTCACTCACCGAGCCCGCGCTGGTCGAGCGCACCGCGGTTGACGAAGTCGGCCTGGGCGATACGGACATTGACTCGGATGAGGCGTTCGAATTGGGCATCGGCTCACCCCTGGTGCCGCCCAACACCCAATATGGTGAAGCCTTCGAGAGCTTGCAGCCCGCGCCTCTGGAGCGCCGCACCGGCGATGTAGAAGCGCAAATTCGCGCGCTGGAAGCGCGTTTGGACGGCCTGATTCGCCGGCGTGACTTCTCAGACGCCGCCGCCGAAGCCGAAGCCGAACCCGCTCCGCCCAGCTCGGAGCGGCGGCCGGGTCCGCTCGCGAAGTCGACCTCCGCACCGCCGGCTCGCGTCGACTCCGCACTACCGCCGGCCGAAGATTTCATCGCGCGCAAGTGGGGCCGGTCAGCGCTGCGCAGTCGCTCGGAGGACTTCGACGACTTCGGGCTCGATCCCAACTTCGAGCAGCGAGTGCGGCCCGCGGTCGAGTTCCTGTACAAGACCTACTTCCGGACCTCGGTCGAAGGCATCGACAACGTGCCCGCGGAAGGCCGCTGCATCGTCGTGGCGAACCACTCCGGCGCGCTCCCGTTGGACGGGCCAATGCTGCGTGCAGCGCTCCGCATCGAGCACGCCAAAAAGCGTGATCTGCGCTGGTTAGCGGAGGATTTCGTGTACTACCTGCCGTTCGCGGGCGTGTTCATGAATCGCGTCGGCGCGGTGCGCGCGTGCCCGGAAAACGCCGAGCGTCTGCTCGAAAAAGAGAGCGTGGTGGCGGTGTTCCCCGAAGGCGTGCACGGCATCAAGAAGCTGTTCCGCGAGCGCTACCACCTGCAACGCTTCGGCCGCGGCGGCTACATCCGCTTGTGCTTGCGGATGCGCGCGCCCATCATCCCGTGTGCGATCATCGGCGCTGAGGAATCAAGCCCGCTCTTGTATCGTTTGGAGGGCCTGACCCAGCTCCTGGGCCTGCCCTATTTTCCAATCACGCCGACGTTCCCGCTGCTTGGCCCTGCCGGCCTGCTGCCCGCGCCGACCAAATGGAAGATTCGCTTCGGAGAACCCATCCACTTGGACAGCTACGGCCCCGAGGCAGCGGACGACCACGTGTTGGTGGGGCGTCTCTCCGAGCGTGTCAGGAGCTCCATTCAGGCCATGCTCGACAGCGGCCTGCGCGAGCGCCGTAGCGTGTGGTTCGGTTGAGTCCAGACGGCGTTCTGGTCGTCGATAAGCCCGGAAAGACGACCAGTCACGACATCGTGGCGCAAGCGCGGCGCATCTTTGGCACGCGCGAGGTAGGCCACGCCGGCACGCTCGATCCCATGGCGACGGGCGTGCTCCTGCTGCTCTTCGGCGAAGCCACCAAGCTGTCCGGGTTTCTGACCCGCGACAGCAAGCGCTACCGCGCAACGGTGTGCCTCGGGCGAGCGACGGATTCGCTGGATGCGGATGGGCGCACCACGGAAGAGGCACCCGTCGCGCCTGGGCAAGCAAGTGAGCTGGCGGTCGAAGCCGCGCTGGCCGCCGAACGCGCGCGGCTCGCGCAGGTTCCGCCCGCTGTCAGCGCCATCAAAGTCGACGGGCAGCGCGCGTACGCCCTGACTCGCGCTGGCAACGCGCCCGAGCTCGCGCCACGAGAGGTTCGCGTCGCGTCTCTCGTGTTGGTCTCCCGCGGAGCGCACGAGCTCACGGTGGAAGTGGAGGCCTCCAAGGGCTACTACGTGCGCGCGCTGGCGCGCGATCTGGGAGCCGCTCTCGGCTTGCCAGCGCATCTATCGCAATTGCGCCGCCTGGCCAGTGGTCGCTTCGACCTGAACGACGCCTGCCCGTGGCCGGCCAGCTCCGGCGCTGCGCTGGTCCCTACGGCGGAAGCTGCGCGCCGCGCCTTGCCCTCGGCCGTGCTGGCAGAAACCGGTGAGCGCCGGGCCAGCCTGGGACAGAAGCTCGAGGCTGCCGACTTCGTCTGCTTGGGCGGCGCTGCGCCGACCGAGACCGAGGCTTGGTTCAGCGAAGCGGGCAAGCTGATCTGCCTGGGCCACGAGCGTACGCCGGGTGAGTTTCGCGTCGTGCGCGGGTTCCGAAGCGCGCCCACCTGACGAGCGACCTTGGACGAGCATCGCGCCCGCTTTATTCAATCCGAACGCGCACTGCAAAGCCTCGCCCTTCCAAGCGCTCGATTAGACGCTGCTGCAGGCCGCTGCCAGCGCTGACGCCGCCCGGAAGTTCGATCTCGACGCTGACCGAGCGCTGTTCGGCGTGAACGACGAGCGTCGCGCCGGCCAGAGCGCCCTCCGACAGCTCAATCCGGGCTGAACCCTTGCGGCGATCGCCGCCCCAGGCCACGCGCCGCGCCAGCCCGATGAGCAAGTTCTGGAGGTCTTCACGCAGCGGCAGCGCCGAAGGCGAAGCGGTGGGCGGGGCCACAACGGCGGAGCTGAGCCCCGGATGGAGCGCCATCTGACAGTACAGCGGGTCGAGCAGGGGCTCGTGGCCACCGCCCGGCCCATGCCCATCCGAAGCGCCGCCGGGGTCGCGCCGAGGGGGCGTTTCGTGCTGCGCGCGACGGGTTGGAGGGGGTGTTTGTAGTGCAGAGCGCAGGCCCGGTTGGCGAACTGGCCCGTGGGCCAAATGTGACCCGGAAAGGGGCCCGTGGAGCAGCACCCGAAATGGCGAGAAGGCGCCGGTTTTCTTTACGTTATCCGGTGCCGCGCGCCATGCCGTCCTCGTGGCCGGATCCGCGGCCCTCGGCGGGCTTACTTCGGTCATGGACGGGGGTCGGTCACCACCGGTGCGGGTTGCGCCCCACCGGTAGCGTCCGCTAAGTGATCAGTAGGAGGCGGGTGCGATAAGCACCGCACGACCTTGGATCCAGCCCCACCATTACGAATTCTCCATCTGCTGATCGCGTCGCTCCCCGCCGCGTTCGCCGCTGTTTCTGCGGCTGCAAGTTGGGCCATCACGACCCTCTCTGCCGCGCGCCGCACAGCGCTGCGCGACTCGCTGGAGGGCGGCGCCCAGCGAGCCCTCGATCGCTACCTCGAGTCAGGGCCTGTCATCGAGGCTCGCTGGCTGGTGATCCGTACTATCGGTATCGCGGTGAGCGCCCTACTCGTGGGGCGGCAGCTCCCGGAATGGCTGGGCGCCTGGTTGCCAGTAGTCGCCGCTACCATCGCCCTGTTCGCTTACGCGCTGCCGACCGAAATCGCGCGCGGCCTGGTCGCGCGCAGCACCGATACCACCGCGCCGCTCTTGCTTCAGGTGCTGCGCCCCTTGGAGTTGTTGGCCGCACCGATCGCTGCGCCCATCTCCTGGGTGGGGCGCGTCGTGGGCAGCTGGGACAAGTCAGCACCCGCTCCTACCCCAGGCGTCACTGAAACTGAGGTGGAGATGATCGTGAACGCGGGTGAGCTGAATGGCTCGCTCGGCCACGACCAGTCGGAAATGATCCGGAATGTGCTGGATTTTGGCGATGCGACAGCCGGTGAACTGATGATCCCACGCCCGCAGGTGACGGCGTTCGACATCGGGACGCCGATCGCCGGCTTGCTGCGCCTGATCGTCGAAAGCGAGCACTCGCGCTACCCGATCTACAAGGACACCATCGACAACGTGGTCGGTATCCTGCACGCCAAGGATCTGCTGCGCCACGCATCGCTGGGCAACCCGACGGACGTGCGGGTCGAGTCTCTGCTGCGCCAGCCCGTGGTGTTCGTCCCCGAGAGCCAGCTCGCAACCAGCGTGCTCAAAGACATGCGCGCTCGCCGCCACCACATGGCAGTCGTGATCGACGAGTTCGGCGGTTTCAGCGGCATCATCACGCTCGAGGATCTGCTCGAGGAAATCGTGGGCGACATCCGCGACGAGCATGATGTCGAAGAAGCGCCGATCGTCGACGTCGGTGACGGCAAGATGATGGTCGATGCCAGCGTTTCGATCGCCGACCTGAGCCGCTACCTGGGCGTTGATTTGCCGGAAGACGGCGATTACCACACGCTCGCCGGCTTCGTCGTCGCGGAACTCGGCCGCGTGCCCGAGCCCGGCGCAACACTGCGCGCGTTCGGGCTGGACTTCGTGGTTCGTGAGGCCGACGAGCGCCGCGTCGTCAAGGTCGAGATCACGCGCATCACCGCGCCCGAATCGATCTTGCCGCGCTCGTCCGCACGTATCACGGCAGCCTAATCTCGCTGGCACCCGTGCCAGTGCCCGTGCCCGATCTTGATCTCTTCTCGGTTTTTGTGGGTCGCCTCGCGGCAGCCCGCGTGCGCCAGTGCGGGGCGATGTTGGGCTGCGGGGTCCGTTTTTCGGGCACGGGCACGGGCACGGGCACGTTTACGTGGGGGAGTTGAAGGAGTCCTGGCGCGTCGGATAGTGAGCCCAGCGACGCCCCACCCCACAAAAGCAATTGGCCGGTAGAGCTTGGAGCGCTACCGGCCAACACCTGCTGAGCGAGTCCGTGAAAACTACGGAGCTGCTGCGCCGATTAGCTTCAGTGACTTGACCAGCTTTTGACCGGACTCGAGCAAGCCCGTCTTTTCTTCACCCGGGGTTTGATTGCCGCGCAGGATCTCTTCCAGATCCCCGAGCTCACGGCGCAGGGTAACGACGACGCTGTTCGGGCAAACCGCAGCTTGCGAGGCCGGGTCAACCGGGACGAACAGACCGTCCTCACTGACGGGGTTGCCCGCGGTGTAGCGCTTCAACACGGCTTGCTTGTCGCCGACCGGAATGTGGATGTCGTCAGGCCACTTGGCTTTGTCACCCTCCGGCTTGGCGAGGAAGGGCGTCGGCACGGGCTGCATGGTGGCCCAAGGGCCCGCGGGGCTAGCGCCCAACACCACTGACCAACGCACCTGCTGCTTCGGATCCAAGAACTCCGTCACGGCCTTCTTGTTGCCGGACATCACGTTTTGAAGCTTTTCCTTCTGATCATTGACCTTGTCGACGAGTGTCGAGAAGTCAATCAGCATGGACAACACCTTGGGGTTGAAACGGCCAATGCCCTTGCCGCTCAGATCCGCGGCGGTGAACGGCAGGTTGATGCCGCCCAACTTGGACACTTCGTCGTCCGGAAACGTGTTCTTGCCCAGCTTTTCTTTGGCCGACTTGAGAACGTCCGCCAGCTCGTTGGCTTTTTTGGTCGACTCATCCACCTTGATGGTCAGCTCGGCAGCGCCAGAGACGGCTGAATCAGCCGCCTTGTCGCGCTCGCTGATGCCGCCACCAGCGAAGCCGAGGCCAGCGCCCAAGGCCGCGGTGATGATGCAGAGCACGAGCACTTTCTTGCGGCCTGACTTTTGGGCCTGCACGAACTCATCACTCAGCTCCAGCGTGATGGTTTGTGGCTGCATGCGCACGGGTGCGGCCTGCGGCTCCATGGCCCCGTACGGGTTCGAGGCGTCCACCCGTGGCATTGCCGCGGCTTGCGGCGCTGCAAACGGAGGCGCGGGGACGCGGCTCGGATTCGCAACGGGCGCGGCAGCTGGCGCGGTCGGCCTGGAAATGCCAACTGGCGGCGGAATAGAACCGGCCGCCGGTGAGCTAACGGTTTTCTTTCCGAGGCGCGACTTCAGATCGATCTTTGGCTTCTTATCTTCCATCGGAACTCGTCAACCAGGCCGGGATTAGGCGAGAAAATGCGAAAGGAATGATGATCCGCCCGGCTGGCGACCGGCCGGCACACTAGCGGCCCGCCTCAATGTCGGCAAGCCTCAAATGCAGTCACGGTGCAACAACCTGTCGCTGCACTCCGCTGCGCTGACGCTCGGCTCGGTCGCGACCGAGCCGACAAAGAACCGGCCGGCGCGTTGGCATTGACCGGCCGTGTCGCGGGTGCAACGCTTCCGGCGGTGAAAAAGCGCGTCGTGGTCGTCGATAACTACGACTCCTTCACCTACAACCTGGTGCAGTACATCGAGACGCTGGGGGGCGAATGTGATGTTCGGCTCAACGACCGCGTCACGGTCGAGGAAATCCGGGCGGCGGCACCCGCCGGCGTGTTGCTCTCCCCCGGCCCAGGCGCCCCGGACGAAGCGGGCGTCACGCTGTCCGTCATCGAGCAGCTTTCGGGCTCGCTGCCGATCTTCGGTGTGTGCCTCGGGCATCAAGCAATCGGCCAAGCCTTCGGCGGCAAAGTCGTGCGCGCCCCGGAGCTCATGCACGGCAAAACGTCGGGCATCGAGCACGACGGCCGTACGATTTTTCAGGGGCTCCCCTCACCCTTCGAGGCCACTCGCTATCACTCCCTGATCGTCGAGGAGGCGAGCTTCCCGGACGTGCTGGAAGTCACGGCGCGCACGAAAAAGGGTGAAATCATGGGCCTTCGGCATCGCAAGTTCGCCGTCGAAGGAGTGCAATTTCATCCCGAATCCATCCTGACCGATCACGGTCTTCGACTGATCGAGAATTGGCTCGGCTCGCTGTGAGCGGCGAAGCGCCCAAGTTCAACGACGTCTTTGCAGAGCTGACCGGCCCGAGCGGGCTCTCACCCAAGACGGTGCGCAGCGTGTTCGACGCGATTTTCGCGGGCGCTTGGACGCCCGCGATGGTGTCCGGGTTTCTGATCGCGTTGCGCCTCACGGGCAACGAGACTCCGGCGGTGATCGCCGCAGCCGCGAGCGCGATGCGCGCCGTGATGATCCCCGTCGCGCACGAGTACTCGGTCTTGCTCGACACGTGCGGCACCGGCGGTGACGGCGCCGGCACGCTCAATCTATCCACCGGGGCGGCGCTGATCGCGTCCGCTGCTGGCGTTGCAGTCGCAAAACACGGCAATCGGGCGGCCACGAGCCGCGCGGGCAGCGCGGACGTGTTGGAAGCGATGGGCATCCCGTTGGATGTACCCGGAGCTCGACAAAACGAGGTGTTGGCGGAGGCCCGCATCGCGTTCCTGTTCGCTCAAGCGCACCACCCCGCCATGCGCTTCGTGATGCCCGTACGCCGTGAGCTCGGCGTGCGCACGCTGTTCAACTGCCTCGGCCCGCTCGCCAACCCCGCAGGCGCGACGCATCAGCTCCTGGGCGCGTTCGACGACGCGGTTCGTCCGGTCTTGGCGGGCGCCTTGCTCGAACTGGGCACCACGCGCTCTTGGGTCGTACGCAGCGAGGACGGCTTGGACGAGATGAGCCCGTTTGCGGCCACCCGCATCAGCGAGGTGGCCGGCGGCAAAGTGCGTGAGTTCTCGCTCACGCCTGAGGATTTCGGGATCCCGCGCAGTCCCGCGGGCGCCATCGCTGGCGCAGACCCAGCGCACAACGCGCGCGTGCTGGAGTCGATCTTGCGCGGTGAAGCGCACCCGGCGCGCGACGCCATCTTGCTCAATGCCGCAGCCGGCCTGGTCGTCGCGCTTGGACTCGAGCCCAAAGCCGCCACCGAGCGCGCACGCGCGGCGCTTGATTCTGGCGGCGCAACGGAAACGTTGCTGCGCCTGCGCAAAGCCGCCAGCGCCCGGCGTGCAGAGCCCGCGAGCTGACGCCGATGAGTAGTATTGGCGTGCTCGCCCGCATTTTGGGCAAAAAACGCGAAGAGTTGCCAGGGATCCGCGCGCTCAAGCTGCCCGCGCCGCCGGCAGCGCGGCCCTTTTCACTGCGCCGGAAGCAGGGCGTGGTGCAGCTGATCAGTGAGATCAAGTTCCGTTCGCCTTCGGCAGGAGCGCTCTCCACCACGCTTTCGGTTACCGAGCGAGCGCAAGCCTATGAACGCGCCGGCGCCAGCATGGTCAGCGTGTTGTGCGATGAAAGCTTCTTCGACGGCAGCTTCGAACATTTGCGCGAGGCACGAGCGGCCTGCAACCTGCCGCTTCTGTGCAAGGAATTCGTGATCGACGAGTGCCAGCTCGACGTCGCCGCGGCCTACGGCGCGGACGCTGTGCTGCTGATCGTTCGCTGCCTGAGCCCCGAGCGACTGAACGCGCTCACGCTTGCCGCACGCGAACGCAAGCTAGAACCGTTCGTCGAAGTCGTGACGGACGAGGAGTCCGATCTCGCGCTCGCCGCCGGAGCCACGCTGGTCGGCGTCAACGCGCGGGACCTCGATACGCTGGAAATGAACGCCCCACGCGCGGCAAGCGTGCTCGCAAAATTGCCCACCAGCGTAACGCGCGTGCTCCTATCCGGGATCTCCAAACCCGAGGACGTGCAGCGCGTCGTCGCTTCGCCCGCCGATGCCGCCTTGATCGGCGAAACGTTGATGCGCGAGGCGGAGCCCGAGGCGCGGTTGCGCTCGTTGGTGAGCGCCGCGCGTCCCAACTGACCGAAACTCGCCCGGCCCGGCTGCCGGCGCTACCCTGAACCGAGTGACCCTAGATGGCCTGGTTGAAGCGTATCTGAACCACCTACGGGTGGAGCGCGCGCTCTCACCCCGGACCCTGGAAGCCTACGGCAGGGATCTCAACAAACTGTCCGGGTTTGCCGAGGCTGCCGGGATCGACCGCGCCGAAGCGATCGACTTGGGGACCGTCAGTGGCTGGCTGAGCAAGTTGGCGCAGGAAGGCTTGAGCGCCCGCAGTGCCGCTCGCCACCTTTCGGCCGTGCGCGGACTGATGAAATTCCTGCTGCGCGAGGGCGCGCTCTCCGCGGACCCAACCGAACTTTCCGCGCGGCCGCGCTTCGGCCGGCGCCTGCCACGTACGTTGAATGAAAGCGACGTACAGCGGCTACTCGAAGCGCCCGACACGACCACCCTGCGTGGGCTACGCGATCGCGCCATGCTCAGCGTGGCCTATGCGGCCGGCCTGCGCGTGAGCGAGCTCGTCGGGCTGACTCCGGGCGACGTCGATCTCAAGCGAGGCATTGTTTCGGCGTTCGGCAAAGGTGGCAAGCGCCGCTTGGTACCACTCGGTCAGCTCACGCTCGATCATTTGCAATCGTACTTGCAAGCTCGCGACGACGCGGGCACCGAAAGCACGCGCTCCGGTAAGCACGCGACGCCCGCGTTGTTTCCGTCACCGCGCGGAGGCCCCCTGACGCGCCAGGGTTTCTGGAAAATCGTCGGCGCATACGGGCGGGGCATCGGCCTGCGCGGTCGTGTTTACCCGCATCAGCTCCGGCACTCGTTTGCAACTCACCTGCTGACCGGAGGCGCGGACCTGCGCAGCGTGCAGACCATGCTGGGGCACAGCAGCATCACGACCACAGAGATCTACACGCACGTCAGCGGGGATCACGTACGAAACGCGCACCGGCGCTCCCACCCGCGCGCCTAATCCCTCTGCGCAGCTCGCTATGGTCCCGCGAATCGCTAAGTCGGTCGATGCTCGCGGTCGAGGCGCCCGGCTGGCAAGGCGCGACAAGGGCGCATACTGCTGGTATGTAACTGAGGAGCAACGCAGCCAGGCGGGATGCAGCGGCTGCGAAGGCGATCGACTTAGCCATTCGCGGGCCCCAAGCGTGCTATAAAATGGCGGTGTTTTTCTCTGTACACGAGCCTCGCACCACCCGCACTCCGGTGGTCGTCGAGGTTCCGCACGCCGGGCTGCACGTCGATCCGGAGTCGATGGCCACGCTGATCGCGCCGACGCAATCACTCGGTCGCGATGCCGATCTCTTCGTGGATGACCTTTATGCGGATGCGCCGGACGTCGGCGCCACGTTGCTCGTGTCGCACGTCAGCCGTTACGTCTGTGATCTGAATCGCGCCGAGACAGACGTCGATCCGTTGACGGTCGAGGGCGGCTCCGCGCGCTCTGCGCCGCACGGCGTGGTCTGGCGCGTCACGACGGACAATCGCCCGGCGTTGGCGCGTCCGTTGCCGTTCGCGGAGCTCGAGCGTCGCTTGGTGCGCATCTACCGCCCGTACCATCAGACGCTGCAGGCCCTGCTCGCGAAGCGCGTCGCGGAGTTCGGTTACGCGATCCTGCTGTGCGGCCACTCAATGCCCAGCCGCGGCCGTGAAGGCCACATCGATCCCGGCCGTGAGCGGGCGGACGTCGTGCCCGGCTCGCGCGCACGCACCACTTGCGCCAGCTCGATCTTGCGGCTGGTCGATCGCCAAGCCGCGGAATTCCGGCTGAGCGTCGCGCACGACGAGCCGTATCGAGGCGGTTTCTCGACCTCTCACTACGGACGCCCCAAGGATCGCGTACATGCCATCCAAATAGAACTCGCGCGCCGGCTCTATATGGACGAGCAAGCGCTGACAAAAAAGCCCAGTGAATTCGAAGTATTGAAGAACTTCTGTCGCACCCTCACCCAGGCACTCGGTGAGCTTTCTCCGCTCTAGGCGCCGATACACTTGAACAGCCGCTCACCCTGAGCTAGGTTCCGCGCCCTCAATGGCCCGCAGTGAAATCACCGGCAAACGCAAGCTTGCCGCTCACAACGTT
>JBDTJC010000465.1:0-45287 GCA_039936055.1 Polyangiaceae bacterium
TCGCGCACGAACACCTGCCCAACCTCGTGCTCTTGGACGTGATGATGCCCGGCATGAGTGGCTGGGAAGTGTGTCGCAAGATCCGTGAGGCCGTGTCGCTCGCTCACACGGGCGTGATCATGCTCACCGGCATCGGCGAAAATCTGAACGAGATGACGTCGCCGCTGTACGGCGCCGATGCGTACCTCGACAAGCCATTCGAGTTCTCCGATCTCGACGAGAAGATCAGCGAGACAATCGCACGGCGCGCGGACGGCGCGCTCGGTCGCGCTGACAGTGCTGACGACGACAGCGACGAAGGCGAGGAAGACGGAGGCGACGTGCAGAAGACGCTGCGTGCCGTGACAGCGAAGAAGCCGAAGCCCGAGAAGGCCCCGAAAGCCGCTGAAAAGCCGGCTGCGAAGCCCACTGCTCAGGCTGCGAAGAAGGCGCCCAGCGCCAAGCCTGCAGTGGCGACAGCTCCGAAGCCCGCGCTGGCAAAGGCCGTCGCGCGCCCCGCACCGAAGCCCGAGAAGCCCGTCGCCAGCGCCAGAGCAAAGGTCCAAGCGATGCCGCCCGTGAAGGCCGCACCGGCAATGCCGGCCAAGGCAGCCAAGCCCGCGCCCAAGGCAGCCAAGCCCGCGCCCAAAGCAGCCAAGCCCGCGCCCAAAGCAGCCAAGCCCGCGCCCAAAGCAGCCAAGCCCGCGCCCAAAGCAGCCAAGCCCGCGCCCAAAGCAGCCAAGCCCGCGCCCAAGGCAGCCAAGCCCGCGAAGAAGGCTCCCGCGAAGCCGCTCAAGCAGGCAGCAAAGCCCGCCCCCAAAGCAGCAAAGCCTGCCCCCAAGGCTCCCGCGAAGAAAGCTCCCGCGAAGCTGCTCAAGCAGGCAGCAAAGCCTGCCCCGAAGGCAGCGAAGGCGGTGCCTAAAGCCGCAAAGAAGTCGGCGAAACCGGCGCTCAAGCCCGCCGCGAAGCCCGCGAAAAAACGCTAATCAGCGCCGCGCGTGAGCGCCGGCACGTTTGCCCAGAATTGGCGCACCTCGGACAACTCCGTGGTGCGCCCCGCCGGCGGCAACGCCGCGAGCAGGCGCGGACCGTAGCCCTTCTGATGAATGCGCGGATCCAGCAGAGCGACAATGCCTGCGTCGTCGCGCGTGCGAATCAAACGACCGAAGCCTTGCTTCAGCGTGATCGCGGCTGCCGGCACGTGCAGGCGCATGAATGGATTTTCGCCCGCGCGCTCAAGTTCTTCGGAGCGAGCCTGCACGACGGGGTCGCTGGGCACCAAGAACGGGATCTTCTCCAACACCACCAGGCGCAGCGCTCGCCCTGGCACGTCCACGCCTTCCCAGAAGCTCATGGTCGCCACGAGCACCGCGTCGCCGGCGGCACGAAAGGCGCTGATGAGCGCCGCTTTGGGCGCAGCGCCCTGCACGAAAATACGCCTACTCGGCAGACTGCGCGATAAAATCCCGTACAGCGCGTTCATCGAGCGCAGTGACGTGGTCAGCACGAAGGCGCCGCCGCGCGTGATCTCGATCAACTCCGCGATGCGCTTGCCGGCGGTCTCCGCGAACTCCGGCGTGCCGGGCGCGGGCAGATCCTTAGGCGTGTACAAGAGCGCGTTCCGAGCAAAGTCGAAGGGCGACTCGAGCACGAGTTCAGTGACGGGCACGGCATCACCGCTCAGGCCAATGCGCGATCGAAAAAATGAAAACGGGCTCGCGCTCGGATCGCTCTTGGACGGCGCGGTCGAGAGCGTCGCGCTGGTCAACACGACCGACGGCACGCTCTCGAAAATACGCACGCGAAACACGTGCGATAGGTCGACCGGCGTCGAACTGAGCGCACTGCCGTGCCCGCCCGCGTCGAACCAAGTGATGCGTCCTGGCGCACCCGAGACGATGGCCGCAAGCTCTTCACGCACCAATTCAGCGCGAGTTTCCACGACTTTCAGCGCTTCGATCGCTTGCGACGCTGTCTTCGTGCGTGCGGCCGTGCCAATCGAAACGCGGCCTGTCGCAACGTTTGCCGCGGCGCCAACGGCCTCGAGCGCGTTGTCGAGCGCATGATACCGCTCCTGCAGCGGACCGACCCAGGCGTCGCGTTCGAGCGCGAAGCGCACTTCATCACCGCGACCACGGCGACCGAGTTCCGTCCACAACGCCTCCGCCGCCGCGCGCGCGTTGGCCAACGTGGGGGACTTCGCGCCGACGGCGAACAACGGGTCGCCCGCGCCCGCGACGGTCATGACGCGTTCGGCGTCACTCAGCAAACGCTCGAGCCGTACGCGCGACACACGCATCCCGAAAAAATCCGTCGCGATGTCCTCGAGCTGATGCGCTTCATCGAAAATCACGGCGTCGTAATCGGGAATCACGCGCGCTGGATGCGG
This sequence comes from Polyangiaceae bacterium, assembly GCA_039936055.1. Taxonomy (GTDB): domain Bacteria; phylum Myxococcota_A; class Polyangia; order Polyangiales; family Polyangiaceae; genus PMG-095. The sequence continues at coordinate 2,369 of JBDTJC010000465.1, forward strand.
GCCGCGCAGCGCCAAATCCGCGAAGAATAGGTGATGGTTGACGACCACGAGCTGAGCGACCTCGGCTTCGCGTCGCATGCGCGTGACGTAGCATTCGTTGAAGTACGCGCAGCCGGATCCGATGCGCGTATCGCTGGACGAGTTCACTTCACGGCGCAGCGGGTCGTCTTCGCGCATACCGGCAAGCTCCGCTAGATCACCGGACTCGGTGTCTCGCAGCCAATCATCCAGCATGTTCAGCGAGCGCTGGTACTTGGGGCGAGCGCTGTCTTCACCAGCTCGAAACTCCGCCAAGCGCCGGCGGCACACGTAGTTCGAGATGCCCTTCATCAGCGCGGCCTTCACTGGCACGCCGAGCGCACGCTCGATCAGCGGCAGATCCTTCCAGAAGATCTGCTCTTGGAGCGCCCGCGTGGCGGTCGAGACGATCACCTTCTTGCCGCTCAAGAGGGCGGGTACCAAGTACGCGAGGCTCTTGCCCGTGCCCGTACCCGCCTCGCAGATCAGCACTCGGTCGGACCTCAAGGCATCCTCCACGGCGCGCGCCATCTGGAGCTGCGCCGGGCGCGATTCATACGCGGGCAGGCTGCGGGCCAAGGGCCCGTCGGGGCCCAGTAGCTCTGCGGCGGACGCCATCAGCGCGGGGGGCTACCCGTCCTTCGGGGGCATCGAACCGTCTTCGACGTCCAGGTACCGGAGCCCGACGATTTGACCGTCCGATTCGTCCTGAAGCCAGGCCACGCTGGCGCGGCGCGGCGCGACCGTCGCTTCGTCGCCCACGATGACCTGGTATTCGATGCCCTGAAACAGCGGCTCTTCGACGATGGCTCGGACGCCGCCACGGCTGACGTTCAAAGTCCAGCCGTGCGCCTCGAAGCCTAGCGAGCGCACGAGCACGCGCTCGGAGGCTTCACGGCGCGCGCCTCCGGCATGGCGACGCGGCGCGCGCACCTCGTGCTCAGCGTTGGTTGGTGGTGGCTTTTCGCGCGTCACGGTCAAAAGCAGATGCCAAGGCTAGCACTAGTTACGAGACCGCTAGAGTACTGAGCACAGATTTGCCGTGCTGCAGGATTTCTGCGACCTTCACGCTCGAGCTTGAACTCCTTGAACTCGAAGGGCGCGAAATCCGGAACGCACGTCCGAACCGAAGAACGAGTGCGCGCCCGACGCGCGGGTCGATCTTGACGCTCGGTACGGGTTCCGCGTACGTTCCAGAAGCTTTCTGCTGGCGAGATATGTCTTCATCAACCTCAAGTGAGCTGAAAAAACTCCTGCTCGCCGAAGGCTTCGAGGTCTACCGCACGCTGCCTGACCAGATCGTGCTCGCCGACCGCGTGCGCGACAACCTGATCATGGACAGCGGTGTATCGGCCCGAATCGGCACGGCCCCGAGCGTGCGCTTCATCGTTCGCGCGCAAGGCAGTGATTTCCCGACGGATTCCACAGCTCAGATTTTGGAGCGCGCGCGCCAAATGGCCAACGAAGCCGCCGCCAAGGGCTACCGAGAAGTCAGCGCCAACAGTGTGGAAGTGCGGGACCCAGGGGACAGCTCGCAAACACTAGACGTGTGGCACGAGGTCGCCTTCGAAAAGACCCTTTCCAGCGACGAAGAGCTGATAACCGAGCTGAAATACGCCATTTCCATCGAAAAAACGGCGTCACGCTAGCTGTCGTGCGAGAGCTCAGCTCGTGCCCCACTGAACTGCCCCCCTTGGGGATCACGGCGCACGTAATTCAGCGGGGACCCAGCCTCGGGTTTTGGGACCCCAACCTCAAAACACCCTCGGATGGTGACTGTCGCGTGGATAGACCCACCGGGCTCAGCGTGGTATTTGCCGCGCCCTTCACGCTGAGGCCCCCCAGGTCGCAGGCGGCTTCCGAGCGAAAGTTTTAGCCAATGTTGAGTTTCTTCCGAGGTGGCGGGTTCTCCCAAGTCGTCGTGGGCGGCATCGCATTTTCGATCATCCTGGTCTTCGCGCTGGAGTTCCGCGCGGGCAAAAACGGCCCGACTGCGAGCATCAAGCAGGAGTGCGTGGTCGAGATCAAAGGCGCGTGCCTCGACCCCAAAGAATACAACGCGGCGTACGGCCTGATCGCCGCGCATTTCGTGGACGCACGGCTCTCTCGCCAAATCGGCTTGCGCAAGAAGGTGCTCGACGGCCTCGTGGAGCGCGAGCTGCTCGTGGCCGAAGCGCACCGCCTGGGTATCAGCGTGAGCAAAGACGAGGTCGAGAGCGAGCTGATCGCCGGCCGCGCGCACGTTTCGCTCCCCGCTCAAGATGCCGACAAGCTGAGCTATCGCCTCGGTTTGTGCCGCTTGTCCGAAGATCAACGCAGCTGCGAGCACGGTGGGGACACCATGGTGCGCGGGCTCCGCGTGAAGCGCACCGCGGATGAGCCGTTCGATTACGCACTGTACGAGCGCGAAGTGCGCATCCTCGCCAACCGAGGCCCCGCCGAATTCAAGGAGATGCAGGTGCGCGAGCTCACCGCCGCGCGCATGCGCGATTTGATCCGCGAACCGGTACGCGTCTCGGAAACCGAGGCCTTCGCGATATTCTCGCAATCGCGCACGACCGCCACCGTGCGCAGCGTAGTGCTGATGCGTGATTGGTTCGCGAAATACGTGATCGATCTCAGTTCCGCGGCGCTGGACAAGTGGACTGCCGACAACAAGGCGGCCATCGATTCGGGCTGGGAATCCGAAAAAGCGAGCTTCAGCGCCGGTTGCGTGCCGACCCGTGAAATCGTGATGGAAATCGGCCCGGGCGCGAACGACCAAGACCGTGCGGACACGCGCAAGAAGCTGCAAGCGGCGCGCGATCGCGTCTCCGGTGGCGAGGCGTTCGCGAGCGTCGCGCGTTCCGTCAGCGAAGGACAAACGGCAACGACTGGCGGCGAGCTCGGTTGTGTCGGGTCCAGCTACGGCGTCGGCAACGAAGAGGTCGTCAAGGCGGCCGCCGCGCTCAAGCCCGGCGAGCTGTCGCAAATCATCGAGACGCCGCGCGGGCTGCACCTGCTCGAGGTCGACGCCAAGCTGGAAGCCAGCAACCTCGAGAGCGCCGGCAAGCACTTCGTCTCGCGCAAGCTGTACGTTCAAGCCGCGGCTGACCAACAAGTCAAAGCGTTCGGTGAAGAGCTGATCACGCGGGCCAAGGCCGGCGCCACGCTGGAACAGGCCGTTGACGCACAACTGGGCGTGATTCTGCCGGCGTCCGCCCAAAAGCCGGGTGGAGACAAAGCACCTGCCATCCCCGCACTCGCCGCCGCCGATCGCCCGAAGGTCGATATCTCCTCGCCGTTCAGCAGCTCTGGCAATCCGTTGCCGCAAGTAACGCCGAAAGAGCCGCTCGCCGCGCACGCCTTCGAGCTCAAGAACCCGGGCGACCTGTGGCCGTCGCCGATCGCCACGACCGAAGGCTCAGTCGTGATGCAGCTCAAAGAAAAAGACCCGGCCAAACGCGAAGACTTCGAAAAGAACAAGGCTGCGCTCATCGGATCGCGCACGGAAGAGAAGGCGTCCGACGCGCTCACCAACTACGTCGCAGAGCTGCGCAAGAGCCTTGGCGATAAGCTCAAGGTCGACCCGCGCTTCAGCGCAGAGCCGAAATCGTCGGATCGGAACGACGACGAGTGACCGCGGGTAGCGCATACGCTCCACTGTCCCGCTACGAAACCAAGCTAGCCAACGGCCTGCGCGCGAGTGCGGTGCGTATGCCCCACGTGCGGCGCAGCGTGATCGATATTCACACGCGCATCGGGTCACGCTTCGAGAGCTGGGCGCACAATGGCATCAGCCATTTCCTCGAGCACATGTTGCATCGCGGCACGGCGCGCTTTCCGTCCGCTCACTCGCTCGCGCTCGCCTTCGAAGCGTTGGGCGGTGCACTCTCCGCGATGACGTACGTCGACCACGGCGCGCTCAGCCTTTCCGCGCCACCCGAGAACCTCGACGAGCTGGTCGCGATCTTGGCGGAAGTCTTGCTGCAGCCGATTTTTTCCGGACTCGAAGTCGAAAAGGGCATCGTCCGCGAAGAAATTTTGGAAAGCTTGGACGAAGCCGGGCGCTCGGTAGATGCGGATCACTTGCTGCGCGCGCTGGCTTTTCCCGACCACCCGCTCGGTTTTCCGATTACCGGCTCGCTACAAACGCTGGACAGCTTCGATATCCCACTGCTTCACGAGCACCATTCCGCGCGTTATATCGCCGAGGGCAGCGTGGTGACGGTAGCTGGGCCAATCGATCCGGACGCCGTGCTTCGTCACGTGTCCGCCGTATTCGCCCATCTGCCGCACGGCAAAGAGCCTGTTTCCACGGCGCCCGCCGCGCAATCCGGCATGCGCTTTTCGCACATCAAATACACGGGCAGCCAAGCGGCCGTGCGCGTTGGTTTCCGCGCGCCGGGTGAGCAAGACGCGGACGAGCCCGCGACCGAGTTGCTGCTGCGGGTGCTGGACGACGGCATGGCCACGCGTTTGTACGAACGCCTGTGCGATGAGCGCGGCCTTTGTTACGACGTTTCCGCCAGCTACGAAGCCTTCGCGGACTGCGGCCTATTCGACATCGCAGCCGACGCCGCTCCGGAACGCGCCGAGCAGGTATTGCAAGAGATCTTCGCCGTCGCGCAGGCGCTACGCGACGAAGGCCCGAGTCAAAGTGAACTCGACAAAGCCAAGAAGCGCTTCGCCTGGCAGCTCGCTGAACAGGACGACGACCCCGCTGCCCTGAGCAGCTTCTATGGCTTGGGTGAGCTGACCGGCGTAGCGCGCACGCCAGCCGAACGCCAGGCCCTGCTCGAATCGACCTCTCGTGCAGACGTTCAGCGCGCCGCGTCGCGTTTGTTTTCACGCGACGCGCTGAACGTACTCGTGGTCGGCCCGTTGGGCGCCAAAGTGCGCGATCGGCTGGAACGCGCGAGCCGCGCGTTCTGAGCTTCAGCGCCGACGCAGGCCGGCGTTAGCGTCCGCGCGATCGTCGCGAACCAAGGCTTCGGCCACACGAATCACCCGCCGCTTGGTGGCCGCGCTCACGCCGCGCAGCACCGCCGACAGTCGGTCGTCGCGCGGCTTCTGTTTGGAACGCGTGGACAACAGCTCCGCGACCTCCACACCGAGCGCGGTGCCGATGCGTTCCATGGTTTCGAGCGACGGATTGGCGTTGGCCGAGAGCCGGCCGCGCAGCACCCGCTCGAGCCGCGCGACGGTCTCGACCGTGACGCCCGCTCGCGCGGCCAGTTCCGCCTGAGTCAGGCCTGTCTGAGTGCGCAACCGGCGCACCTGCTCAGCAAGACGCAGCGCCAGATCAGTGGCGCGGGGTCTCAGGATCTCATCCACAACTCGCACTCGAACAGAACGAGCGGCTTCTGACTTCAACGACATCAAACCTCGGCTGACATACTCTCCATTCTGCGTGCCGCGATGATGGCGCGAACGATGCCCCAAGGTTTCGGGCACGTCACTCGCCGGTCGCACACCCGCAAGGCGAGCGCGTTCCGTTATGGATGTGCGGGTGCGTCAGGGGGCGACCCTGCCGGCATCGCCAAGATGCGGTGACGCACCGCGCGGTCGTCCACGCTGCGCAGCCGCACGCTGGCGAAGATCCGATCGACCGCGACGCCGAGGCGCGTTGCCACTTCTTGCTCGGCACCGCTGCCGTCGACTCGCGTCGTGAACACCGCGGCGTAGCAGCGCCCGACGCTGGCACCGATGGCCAGCGCGTAGCCCGAGATGCCTTGCGCCGTCGGCTCGACACCGACGACCAACTCCGTGTCGAAGTCGGCAGGCGAGCCGAAGGGTCGCCGCTCGACCACGGCCTCGTCGTGAACTTCTGGAATCGAGGCGCGCGCCAAACGTGCTTGCGCGACGCAATCGGAGCGGCGCACCAAACGCTCCGCGCGCCACGTGCGCAGCGCGAGCTCGGAAGAAGTCGAGGCGTGGCGCGCCACGAGCCAGGTCGGACCGTCCGTTACCTGCCAATCCGGCTTGCTCGGCAAGCGCAACTCGATCGGGAAATCGAGATCCTTAGAGCGGACGCGCCCCAGCGCGCCGTCGGGAAAGAGCGCCGTTGCGCCGGCCGCAGCCACTCGAGCGGGCGCCCGCGCTGGGCGCGGGGCCTGCGCCGAACAGGCCAAAGCGACAAGGCACGGAGCAGCGCCGAGCACCGCCCGACCCATACGACCCATACAGCTCATGCGACCCATGCGATAAAACCGGAGCGAAGGCTTGGCCAAGGGCGCGCACGATATCCCGATCCATCCGCGGTTTGGGCGTGCTATTTCGAGCAAAGCCTGCGACTCCGCCATGTCCCGACGAAGCAAGCCCACGGACGGTAAACCCGATAGATCCGGGGGGCGCGAGCGCGAGCGAGGGCGCCCAGCGCGACGGCACCAGGCGCCGCTGCCGGAAGTCATGCTGGCACGCCGTCCGGCAAGCGTCCCCGCGACCGCTGCGCCAACTGCGGAAGCCAAACCATCGCAGGTATCAGCGGCGGCTTCGCAAGAGCCATCTCCGCCTGCCAAACGCGCCGCGCGCATCGTGACGGGCGCAGTGGCCGTCGACGATGCCGAGTTGGAGCGCCGGCATTTGCTTTCGCGGCTGTTGGACTGTGTCGGTCCTGCCGCCGTCACCCGCGCCGCAAAGGCATACTCGAACGGCGGCTTCAGCTTTCCCGAAGAGCAGCCCGTGCAACTGAAATTGCTCGAACACACCGACGAAGCCGAGGTGTGTCGCGCGCTGGACGTGCTCACCACGCTCCTCGATCAGCAGCCGCCCATCCAGTTGCCCATCTTCGAGCAACGGCTTAAACGCCTGGAAGAGGGCGCTGAGAATCCCGAAACACGCGCGCGCGCCGCGGAATTGCGCCGTGTTCTACGCACCTGACCGCGCCTTGACCCCGAATGCCCAAAGAATCGAAGCTCACCGCTCGCACCTTCGAAACTAGATTTCGAAAACTCGTGGCCGGCTTGGGGCGCGACCGCGAGAACGAGTCCTGCGTGGCGTGTGAGCGCTGCGTCGCTTGCGATTCCTGTACGTTTTGCACCGATTCCGAGCGTTTGATGCGCTGCAATTTCTGCGTGCATTGCGTGCAATGCAGCGACAGCTTGCACTGCCGTGGCAGTCGAGGCCTGAACGGTTGCCAACACTGCATCGACTGCGAGAACTGCAGCACGAGTTCGTATCTGGTGCGGTCCATCGCGCTCAGCAATTGTTCGTACTGCTTTGGCTGCGTCGGCCTCACTGGGCGTGACTTTCACATTTTGAACGAGCGTTACGAACGCCGTGACTACTTCGCGCTCACCGAGCACCTGACGCGCGAGCTCAAGCTGTAGGACCCCATGGCAGACGCCGCGTTCGAAGCTCTGTGGAAGAACGTGCTCGACCATTGGGATGAGGACCGAGCACACGACGCCTTTCTGGAGTTGTGCCAAGCAACCGACCAGCTCGCAGAAGCCGCCGGGCGTTACCGGGGAATGAAGGGCGATCGCAATCGCTCCGCGGTTGCGGCGAGGCGCTTGGCAGGAATCGCGATCGTCGCTCTGGCAAAGTTTGAGGCCACACGCAGCAAGGCGCCCCGCGCTCGACGCACGGCCGGTTTCATCGCTGCAGCCGCACTTGGTCTCGCCTCCGTCGTCATCCTGGCGCACCTGCTGATGTCTCGTTGATCGACTCTAACCATAGGTAATTATTATGTATTGGTTGCCGGCGCGGAGCGCCCGACCTACATAGGAATACATTGCGGCTCGCAGACGTTGCCTACACGTGCCCGGAGGGGCGCTCTTCTGCCCGGAACTCCGAGCAATCGAGGTATACCCAGGCCCGGCCCAAGTCGGGGCGCGCCGCGCCAAGGAGCTATCTATGAAGTACACCGCAGCATTCGTTTTTCTATCCACCGCCGTCGCCGTCGGTTGCGCTGGCGATCCGCCGAAGCCCGCAACCGCCCCCACGGCGAGTGCAGCGCCCAGCACGCCACCCGCTCCCGTGGTCGGCAAGTCGCTCGAGAAGCCGGGCGACGACCCGTCGCAATCGAACATCAACATCTCCGACGAGATCAGGAAAGCATGCGGCATCACCGACGCCGAAGCATTCTTCTCGTACGACTCCGCCAACGTGCGCCCGCAGGACAAACTCGTCCTCAGGAAGCTCGCCGATTGCTTCAGCACCGGTCCGCTCAAGGGCCGTGAGCTGCGCCTCGTCGGCCACGCAGATCCGCGTGGCGAAGAGGAATACAACATGGTGCTCGGCGGCCGTCGCGCCGACAACGTCAAGAGTGCAATCGCCGCGCAAGGCTTGTCCGCCGCTAAGATCGCCACGACGTCGCGCGGCAAGCTCGACGCCGTGGGCACGGAAGAAGCGTCCTGGGCGAAAGATCGCCGCGTGGACGTGGTTCTCGGCAAGTAGTCGAGTTCGGGACGGCCGCTCGCGTAGTGCGGGCGCCCGTCACCCTTCCCATCGCAGCAAACGGCGCGCCTCCGCGCCGAACATCAGCCCGCTTCGAATGAGAGACAGATGTACCTGAGTCGAGCCATGACCCCCGCCTTCGCAGCTTCTTCCGCGGACCCCAAGGGTGTCGATCCAATCGGGTTGATGCTCGGCGCGTCCGGCGTGGTGCTCGTGGTGCTGTCGATCTTGGTCGTCGCGTCGTGTTTGGTGTGGCTGATCTGGTTCTTGAAGTCCGCGCAAGTCGGGCGGCTGCTCAGCACGCACCGCGCCTTCGAAAAGGCGACAGCGAGCACGGAGCGTGCCTCGGATCTGATCGCGCTGGCCATCCAGCACAAGTCGTCGCCCGGTGCGCGGGTCGTACTGGAACTCGCCAAGCGCCACCATCAGCGGCATTTGAGCTCCGAGCTACTCATGGCCGTGGCCAAGCGCGCGATTGCCAGCGAGCAACAGCGCTCGATGGCGCTGATGCCGACGCTGTCCAGCATTGCTTCTGCCGCGCCGTTCATCGGCTTGTTCGGTACCGTCTGGGGCATCATGGACGCCTTCTTGCGCATCGGCGTGGAGAAGAGCGCGTCGCTACCCGTCGTCGCCCCGGCCATCGGTGAAGCGCTGATCGCGACCGCGTTCGGCTTGGTAGCAGCGATCCCCGCGACCATCGCTTTCAACTATATTGATAAGCGAATCTCCGACTTGCTCGACGAGCTCAGTGCGTCCGCCGAAGTTTGGGTCGAGACGCTGATCGCCGACCCCAGCGACGGCCGAGGCTAGCCGTGGGAATGGGTGGCGCACGCAGAGGCCGTCGCGGTGGCTTCCGTGACATCAACATCACGCCACTCGTGGACGTGATGCTCGTGCTCGTGATCGTGTTCATGGTCACCGCGCCGCTGCTCACGACCGGTCTACGCATCAACCTCCCCGAAGTACGGGCCGCACAAACGCCCGTAAAAGACGCGCGTTTGCTGGTTACCGTGACCAAGGACGAGAAAGTGCTGTTCGGTGAAGAGGACGTGACCTCACACATCGATCAAGCGCTGAAGGACAACCCGCGCGTGCAGAAGGAGCGGGAGCTGTACATTCGCGCGGACAAAGACGCCCGCTACGGCATCGTGGCCACCGTAGTGGCCGCGGCGCGCAACAGCGGCGTCGAATCGCTCAATCTTTTGGTGCAGCCAGAGATCGAGAGCGCCGACGATGCGGCGGACGACAAGAAGAAGCGAACCACGAAAGACGCGAAGGCCCCCTGAGCATGGCAGCCGGCGCCTTCTTGCCGCGGGAGTTCGCGCTGGCGCTGATTCTCGCGGCTAGCGTCGAGGCCGGCCTGTTCGGGTTGTTCATCGTCGCGGGCATCAACAAAGCCAAGGTGGCCGCGCACGAAGTCCAGGCACCCGAAGAAATCCCGATCGCGGTCAACCCGATCATGGATGATCTTCCGCTGCTGAAGCTCGGCAGCAAACACGTGAAGGCCAAGCTGCCCGACATGTGGACCAAGCAGGCTCCGGTACGGCGCTTCGAAGAGACCAGCGCGCCCTCGGAAAAAGCCCAGAAGACCGTGCAGGCGATCCCAACTTCGCGGGTCGCGGTGAAAGACGCGGAAGCACCGCCGCCGGATGCCGCGATCGCCAAGCAGGTGGACCAGAAGCTGACCGACGCGGGCCCGCCCCAAAAAGAGCAGAACCTCCCCACTGAAGGAGCGGCCGACGGCGTCAAGAACGGGACCGAGACGGACCCGCTAAAGGCCCGCGCCGCCAACCTGTACGCGGCGAAGTTGATTGGCTGGTTTCAGAATCGCTTTCGGCGTCCAACCGGCATGGCCTGCAACGTAATCCACGGCTTGAGTGCCACCGCACAAATCACGGTCGGGCCCGATCGTACGATCACCGGGTTTACGTTCGGCAAACCGAGCGGGAATGCGGACTTCGACGAGCGGGTGAAAACGAGCCTGCAAGCGGAGGTCGGGCAAGAGCTGCCACCACCGCCGCCGCTCTATCCGGACTTGAAACCTAACTCCCTGCTCACGCCTACCTTCTCTGGAAAGGACGCCCCATGCGCCGACTCACCTCTGTAGCCCTCGCGCTGCTTTTACTGCCAGTAGCGGCCTCCGCTGATCCGCCGACCGCGCCGGCCCCAGCAGCCGCGCCGGTCCCGGCAGCCGCGCCAGGCGCTGCCACCAGCGCTCCGGCGGACGAAGGCGTGCTGGGGGCATTCGTGGTCACCGGTGTCAACACCACCGAGCGCCTACCCAAGATCGCCGTCTTGCCGTCCCTGTCGCCGGACTACGAGGACGTCGTGGTGCGCGGCGTGGTGCGTCGTGACTTCGAGCTTACGGGCATGTTCGATCTGATCTCGGACAGCAAAGCGCCCCCCGGACTGTACGGATTCGACGACGCGATCGACGTGGACGCCTGGCAGAAGCTAGGCGCGGAAGCGATCGTCAAGGTTGCCGCGCAGAAGAAAGACGACAAGCAGATCTCGGTGCTGGGCATCGCGTACTTTTTGAACGTGGGCAAAGAGCCCGTGTACCAAAAGACGATCGTCGTGCCGAAGGGTGACGCGCGCGTCACCGCTCACCGCATCACGGACGCGCTGATCGGCGCCCTCACCGGGCGCCCGGGCAGCTTTGCGAGCGAGCTCACTTTTTCCGGAAAATGGGCGCAAAATCGGCGCATTTTCCGGATGGACGCGGATGGGAACTCGCTGCTCGCGCTGACCGACCCTCTGGACACAGCGATCGCCCCCAGCTTCGGGGCGCCCGGTCACATCCTGTACTCGGTGAGCCACGATTACTCACCGTTCACGGTGATGGATCACTTTCAGAACACCAACAAGCCGGTCGGCTTGCCGTTCACCACTTCCGTGTATAGCTTGGCGTTCAACAAGGACCGCAGCAAGCTGGCGGTCGCAGTGAGCGAAGATTCACGCAGCGCGATTTACGTCGGGAACCCGGACGGCAGCGGCATGAAGAAAGTGTCGACGAGCGAGCTCGCCACGCGCCCCGCGTGGAGCCCTTCGGGCAAGCTCGCGTGGGTCGGTGGGGATCCCGCGCAAGGTTCGCAACGCATTTGGATTGACGGCAAGCCGGTGTCTCCGCCCGGCTTCACCGCTGCATCACCGACTTTTTGCGACACTGAAGACGGCATCAAATTGTTGTACTCGGTGGCCACCGGGAACAATCACCAGGACCTGATCATTGCTGCTGAAAAAGGCCAGAATATGGCTCGTTTGACGCAGAATCAGGGGTCAAACAGTTACCCAGCATGCAGCCCGGACGGGCGCCTCGTGGCGTTCTTTTCGACGCGCGACAAGAGCCCCGGCATCTGGTTGATGTCGCTCAAGAGCTGGAAGGCGCAGCAGGTCTCCACCCAAGAGGGTGAGAGCCTGAACTGGGCCGCCCTTCCCTCGCCGGGGGATTCTCCCCCGCCCCACTGAAGTGGCCCCCTTCGGGGATCACGAAGCGCGTAGTTCAGCGGGGCCCCACCCCCGAGTTTGGGGCCCGGGCCCAAACGACGAATGCTCAGACGAACAGGCTGCTCAGCGCCATCGGGATCTGCGCGTCCCCGGCGATGCGCAGCTTGCCGCTCATCAACAGTTCGATCGGGTTGCGGGTCCCAGTCTGCAGTCCCCAGAAGGCATCGGCATCGCAGGAGACTTCACACTCCGGCGCTAGCAAGTTCGGCTCGCCAGCGCCGGGCGTGACGTACACGCGGTACGTACTCGCACCGTCAACCACGGCGAACGCGACCGAGCCTGTGACTGCGCGAATCATCGCGACGCGCTCGGCATCCAACGTGAGCGCCTTGAAGGCCAGCATTTGACGTTCCAGCGAAAGCTGCGTTTCCGCCAGGCGCTCCGTGCCGCGCACCACGATCGGGAGGAAGCTAGCCTCCGGAATCGTGACGCGCACAATCGCATCCGACACGGCGCCTGGCTCGTGGACCAAGCGCCCCGCGCTGAGGCGATACGCCCACGCCCCAGCTCCGGGGACGGCGAACAGGATGCTACCGGGCGACGAAACGCTCTCGAAGCCGGTCAGCCCACTGAAGCGGGTCGGGATGTATTGGGTGAAGAACGACTGGGGCGAGTCCGGAACAGTGTGGCTCATGCTGGATTAACGCTCAGCGCTTGAGCAGTTCACTGATGGCGTACGTTTCGCGCGCACCCAGGGACCCGAACTGGACCCCAAAACCGGTGGGCTTCGTCCAGCGGACGATGCCAGGCAAACGCAGGTCGGCTTTCATGCCGGGGAAGCGGCCCACGATGCTAACCTCTGTGCCGAAGGGAAGGGTTTCCGTGGCCTCGATGAACATGCCGCCGATGCTGATATCCTTGGCCATCCCCGAAACCGGCTCGCCTTCGCGCGGCTGGCACGACACCTGGGTGTCGACGTTGACTCTGGGATGTAATCGCTTGTCTTGCACGACTGACTCCGCGGGCGGGATGCATGCCGAACGGTCCTGACCACGCCCAAGGCACACCCTTGAGACGAGAGCCTGAGGTTGTCAAGAAGCAGCGGAGCGACGAGCCGCAGCGCTCCGCTCAACGCAATTTTCGCCGACATTTGCAGGGCTACGAGCTTGGCCTGGTAACCCTCGGTGTGGTCTTGACCTTTGGGCTTTTGGCCCTGCCGCGGGCGAGCGTTCCGGAGACCCTGCCGCTGCCACTCGTCGATCACGCCCTTTCGAAGCGCTACGACGCGAGTCAGGGAGAGCTGGCGGAAGCCGCTGAGCGCGGCGGCCTGCCCTTCGAGGTGCGCGCGGTGGGCGAAGCCATCCGGCATCTCGGGTCCAGCAGCGCGCTGCGCCTGGATACCACGCACGATCGCCAGGACATCCAGGAACGGGTGCGCATCGTGATCGGGCACAGGAACGCGCACTCCTTGTTGCAATTGCGCGCGGTGCAGACCGAATACTTCATGCGCGCGCTGGAGCAGTTCACACAAACCGGCACGGCAAACGCCGACCTGAACGAGCTCAGTGGGGACTTCGTGCTTCAGGCGCGGCGCAGCGGCTGGCTCGATGCTAAGCGCCACTCACTCGCTGACGCCACGACCTTGCGCGTCCTATACCGGGTGCGCTGGGCCGAGCTAGTCGGCATGCGGCACGTGTTTCCCTTTGCTACGTCGCTCAATGACTCCCGCATCTACTACCGCTTCCTGCTGCTGCACCCAGAGCGACTGACGGATGACCCGGGCGGAATCGGCGACGATCAAATGCGGCTCAAGTTCCTGGACGCGCTATCCCGCACCGACCCGGACTACCCGACCGCTTTCGCACGCGGCTATTTGCTGTTTCACCTAGGCGACCGAGAAAGCGCCGCCACGGCCTATCGCAGCCTGCTCGCCCATCAAGAGTCCGGACCGTATGCGCTGTTGGCACGCAACTACCTGATCTTCGCGTTGCAGGGCGTCAGCTCGGAGTAAGACTCCCCGCCTCATGCCCGCGCCGGACACGACCCTCGAAGGCACAGCGTTCCTGCCACCGCTGCCAGACGACCGGCGCATCCTCGCCAGTACCGAGGCCGCCCGCCAAGCGTTGGCGAACCTCGGCCCGATCGCCTTCGTCGGCGTCGAGGGCGCTGGGCCCGCGTTGCTCAGTCATGCCTTGACGACTCAGGCTACGCGGCAAGTGGTTCATCTGACCGCGAGCGCGGAGATCGCGCAGCAAACGGCCGGAGATCTCGCGGCGCTCGGCAAAGGGTTGCCCCTAGTGCGCGTGCCTCGGATTGAGCTACCGGCGCCTTTGCTGCTCGCACCTCCAGAGTCCACACCGTACGCAGAGGTGCACACCGATCGGCGCGCCACGATGTTGCGCACGGCCGCGCTGCACGACCTGCTTCGGCAGCCAAATCGCGCGCAAATCGTGCTCAGTGTGAGCGCGTTGTTGCGCCGCGTGCCACCCCGCCAAGCTCTACGCGACGCGACGGTCGAGTTGATCGTCGATCAGGAGCTGGACGTCGTTCGTCTGTCTCAGCAGCTCACGGCGTCCGGATACTTACGCGCGCCGGTCGTTGAAGACCCGGGCAGCTACGCCTTGCGCGGCGGCATCCTGGACCTCTGGCCTGGGCAGCTGGCGGCTCCGATCCGCGTGGAAATGTACGGCGACGTGATTGCGTCGCTGCGCACGTTCGACCCGGAGGATCAGCGCACGCTGAACGCGCTGCAGCGCGTGATCGCGCCTCCCGCTCGCGAAGCAATCCTCACGCCCGAAAGCGAAGCCCGCGCGCGCGACACGCTTCGGCATCTGTGCGACACCGTCAATTTCCCGTCTAGCAAGACCCGCGCGTTGATCGACGATCTCGCCACCGGACGCGCGTTCTTCGGCAGCGACGGCTATCTGCCCGCGTTTTTCGAGCTCGAAACGTTGTTTGAGTACTTGGCGCCCAACGCCATCATCGTGATCGAAGATCCGAGCGCCGTCGTGCGCGCGATTCGCTCTGAGCTAGAGCGTGGTCTCGCCGGTGAAGCGTCGCGCCGCGGCACGCCGCACTTTCCGGCCAGCGCTTTGTACGTGAACGAGCACGAGCTCGAAGCGCAGCTCGGCGCGCGGTCGGTCGTCGCGCTGCACCGCACGGGCGTCGCTGGGCCGGCCAGCGCGAGCGTGTTGGAGGCGCTAGAGAGCGCGCCGGTCGATGCACCGAGTTTGGCTTGCTCGGATCTGTCAGACCTAGCGAGAGCAGTGAAGGGCGCCCGCACCGAGCATGGTAAGCAGGGCGCGCTCGAGCCGCTTTTGGAGCGGATCCGCGCCTATTGCGAGGCTGGGCTGGAGGTCGTGATCTGCGCTCGCACCGAGACGCAAGCCGAACGCTTGACCGCGTTGCTCTCGCATCGCGGAGTCACAGTAAGCGTTTGGCGCGCGGGAGCGGCCGCACCGGAGCCCACTCAGGTGCGCATCGCCACAGCAACGCTCACGCGCGGCGTGCTCGCTCAAGCCGAAGGCTTCGTGCTAATCACCGAAGAAGAGATCTTCGGCGCCCGCGCGCACCGGCCAGCAGAGAAGAAGCGCTCGGCGCGCGCGCTGCTGCAAGACCTGCGCGCCCTGAGCGTGGGTGACTACGTGGTGCACGTCGACCACGGCGTCGGCAAATACTTGGGACTCGAGCGCCGCGCCATCGGCTCAGTGCACGTGGACTTGCTGGTCGTCGAATACGCCGGCGGGGACAAGCTATTTTTGCCGGTTTATCGACTAAATCAGGTCGAAAAATACGCCGGTGGCGACACCACTCCGCGCTTGGACCGTTTGGGCGGGCAGACCTTCGGCAAGACCAAGGCCCGAGTCGAACGGCGCGTCCGGCAGATGGCCGACGAGCTGCTCAAGCTGTACGCAGAACGCGCCACTCTGAAGAAGGAGCCACTGCGCGCACCGGACGACGAGTACCGCGCCTTCGAAGCGAGCTTCCCGTTCGAAGAAACGCGCGACCAAGCCGCCGCGATCTCGGAAGTACTGAAGGACATTCAGAGCGACCGCGTGATGGATCGCTTGGTGTGCGGCGACGTCGGCTTCGGCAAGACGGAGGTTGCGCTGCGAGCGGCGTTCTTCAACGCGATGGGCGGCCGACAAGTCGCGCTCTTGTGCCCGACAACGGTGCTCGCGCAACAGCACTTCAACACCTTTTCCGCGCGTTTCGCGGGCTATCCGCTGACGGTACGGGCGATGAGCCGCTTCGAATCCAAGGCCGAACATCAGAACACGTTGAAAGGCCTCAAAGAGGGCAGTGTGGACGTCGTCATTGGCACGCATCGCCTGCTGTCCAAAGACGTGCACTTCAAGCGCTTGGGCCTGTTGGTCGTGGATGAAGAGCAACGCTTCGGTGTGACGCACAAGGAGCGCATCAAGCAGATGCGCATGTCCGTGGATGTACTCACCTTGAGCGCCACGCCAATCCCGCGCACCTTGCAGCTGGCCGTCGGTGGCTTGCGCGACATGTCCATCATCACCACCCCGCCGGTGGATCGCCGCGCCATCCGCACGGTAGTGTCGCAGTTCGATCCTGGCCTGGTTAGGGAAGCCATCGAGCGCGAGCTCGACCGCGGTGGCCAGGTATTTTACGTGTACAACCGGGTGGACGGCATTTACGAGCGCGCGCAGCGCATCAAAGAGCTGCTGCCGACAGCGCGTGTGACCGTCGGCCACGGTCAAATGAGCGAAAGCGCGTTGGAGCAAACGATGCTGGATTTCGTGCAGGGCGAGTACGACGTGCTCGTCGCCACGGCGATCATCGAGAGCGGTTTAGACATCCCCCGCGCCAACACGATCATCGTCGACCGTGCGGACTTATTCGGCCTCTCCCAGCTGTATCAATTGCGTGGCCGTGTGGGACGCGCCAACGAGCGCGCGTACGCCTACCTGCTCGTACCGCCCGCCAGCCAATTGAGCGACGAAGCGCGTGCGCGCATCGAAGCGCTGGAGCGCTACACCGAACTAGGCTCGGGCTTTCACATCGCGACGCTCGACATGGAGCTGCGGGGCGCGGGAGACTTGCTGGGCGCCGATCAGAGCGGCTTCGTGGAAAGCGTCGGCTTCGAGCTGTTCTGCAAGATGCTGGAAGATGCCACCCACGAACTGCGCGGAGAAGTCGTCACACACGACGTCGATCCGGACCTCAACTTCGACGTCGAAGCCTTGCTGCCCGAGGACTACATCGCGGAAGTGGGGGTGCGCCTCACGATGTACAAGCGCCTGTCGAGCGCGGCGGACGAGTCCGAAGTGACGGAATTGTCTCGGGAAATGGAGGATCGCTTTGGCGCTCCGCCAGTGGCCGCGCGGCGCCTCGTGGAGCTGATGCGGCTCAAGACGGAGCTGCGCCGACTGCGCGCCGTCGGCTGCGAGGCGAGCGCGAAGTCTGCGACGTTGCATCTCCTGCAAGACACGCCCCTCGATCCCCAAAAGATCAGCGCGCTCGTTGCGGGCAAAAAGTCTTTGTACCGGCTCAGCCCGGACGGCCGCCTGACGCGCCGAGCAGGCGATGCCGAAGCCATGAGCGACGGCCTAGTGCTCGCCGACCGCATGCTGAGCGAACTCGCACAGTGCGTGAAGGATACGTGAGGCGGCTGAACGAGACTAGGGGCCCGCGAATCGCCAAGTCGGTCGATGCTCGCGGTCGAGGCGCCCGGCTGGCAAGGCGCGACGAAGGCGCATACTGCAGGTATGTAACTGAGGAGCAACGCAGCCAGCCGGGATGCATCGGCCGCGAAGGCGCTTGACTTAGCGATTCGCGGGGCCTAAGCGCGGCCCAAGCGGCGCATCGAGTAACGCGCGGCCCGAACGACCAGCGCGCGCGGCAGTAACTTCGAGAGCGTGGTCTGTACCGAGTTCGCCTTGCCTGGCACGTGCACGACGCGACCAGAGGCGTACGCCTCGAGCGTGCTCTGCACGACGGCGTTCGGCTCCAGCTTGGCGAACTTTAAGACGCTCCCCTCGGGCATGCCCGCAGCAGCCTGAAAACCAGTCGGAACGGGGCCCGGACAGCACGCCAGCACCCGGACATGCGAGCGCTCGAGCTCCGAGGCCAGCGCCGCAGAGAAACTGACGACAAAGGCTTTGCTCGCGGCATAGGTGGCCATGTAAGGCGTTGGCTGAAACGCCGCTGTCGACCCGACATTGATAATGCCGCCGCGCTCGCGCGCCACCATGCCCGGCAAGAAGTGCCCCGACAGGCAAACCACGGACTCCACGTTCACGCGCACCATGTTCGTCTGGCGACGCGCGTCACTATCGACAAAATTCCCCGCCGACCCGAAGCCCGCGTTGTTCACCAAGTGATCGATCGTGACGCCCAGGTCATCCACAATCAGCGCGAGTTGCTCGGCGCCACCCGGCTGCGCCAGATCCGCCGTCACGACTCGCGTGGCCACGCCGTTGATGCGCGCCAGATCCGAGGCCAAAGTTTCGAGTTTTTCGCGTGAGCGCCCCGTCAACACCAGGTTGCAGCCACGGTGCGCGAGCTGCCGCGCGAATTCCTCTCCGAGGCCGGAGGACGCGCCGGTAACCAGCGCATAAGTACCGGAAAAAACGTCGCTCTCCATGCTTCCTCAGGCGGGCCGTTGCCCACGAAAACGCAACCAGTGATCCGCCAGCACGATCGCCACCATGGCCTCACCGATCGGCACGAAGCGCGGCAACAAACACGGGTCATGACGACCCTTCGTGCGAATCGTCGCTTCCTGACCTTCGCCAGTCACCGTCTTCTGCTCGCGTGACAGGCTGCTCGTCGGCTTGATCGCTGCTCGCACGACGATCGGCATGCCCGAGGAAATTCCGCCCAGCATACCGCCATGGCGGTTGGTGCGCGTCAGGATGCGACGCACACCGGTGCCGCTTTCCTCAGCGAAGAACTCGTCGTTGTGCTCGCTGCCGCGTTGCGTGGCGCAGGCGAAGCCCGTGCCGTACTCCACGCCGAGCACCGCGGGCAGGCTGAACAAGGCCTTCGCCAAATCCGCCTTCAGCTTGTCGAACACTGGCTCACCGAGGCCCGCCGGCACGTTATTCGCGACGATTTCGCTCACGCCGCCGATCGAGTCCTGCTCTTTGCGCACGCGCTCGATGAGGTCGATCATTTCGTGGGCGCGCGGAACGTCCGGGCAACGCACGATGTTCGGCGTGCCGTCAGGGAACGTCTCCACGTCCTTGAGCGTGATTTTCTCCGGTTCGTCTACGCGGGCGACGACCGTGCCGACTTGCTTGACGTAGCCCACCACGCTGCCGCCGAACGCCTCCGCGATCACCTTCTTGGCCACGACGCCAGCGGCCACACGCGCCACCGTTTCACGCGCGCTGGAGCGCCCACCGCCGCGATAGTCTCGAAAGCCGTACTTGGCGTCGTACGTGTAGTCCGCGTGGCCGGGGCGGTACTTGTCCTTGATGTCGTTGTAGTCCCGGCTTCGCTGATCTTCGTTGCGCACCAAAATCGCAAGGCTGGTCCCGGTGGTGCGGCCTTCGAAGACACCCGCCAAGATCTCCGGGGCGTCCGCCTCTTGGCGCTGGGTCACCAAGTGGCTCTGGCCCGGGCGACGCCGGTTCAGGTCCACCATCAGATCTTCCACCGAAAGCGAGATGCCCGAGGGGCAACCGTCGATGATGACTACATTGCCAGGGCCATGAGATTCACCGGCCGTGGTGATCCGGAATGCCTGACCGAAGCTGTTACCTGCCATGCCGGGCGGGAGTGTACCAGTTGCGGCGCTGACGGCGACCGGGCATTTTAGCGGACACGATGACGGCACTCACGGATCTGCGGGACGACGAGCGGCTCTTCTTCGACACCGTGCTCGCGTTCGCGCGCGAGCGCGTCGCGCCAAAAGTGCGCGAAATGGACGAATCCGGTCGGCTCGACCCAAAGCTTGTCACGGAGCTGTTCGAATTGGGCGTCATGGGCGTGGAAGTCCCCGCCGAATACGGCGGCGCGGGCAGCAGCTTTTTCAACGCCGTGCTCGCAGTCCAGGCCATGGCCCGCGTCGATCCGAGCGTCGCCGTCTTGATCGATGTTCAGAATACGTTGGTCGAAAACGGCCTGCTGCGTTGGGGTAACGCGGAGCAGAAAGCGCGTTACTGCCCGAAGCTCGCGGGGGAATGGGTCGGCTCGTACGCGCTCAGTGAAGCCAGCTCGGGTTCGGATGCGTTCGCGCTCAAAGCGCGCGCCGAGCGGCGTTCCGATCGCTACGTGCTCAACGGCCGCAAGCTCTGGATCACCAACGCGCACGAGAGCTCGCTGTTCATCGTGTTCGCGAACGTGGATCCGAGCGCCGGCTACAAGGGCATCACGGCGTTCCTGGTCGAACGCGGCTTCGCTGGGTTTTCCGTCGGAAAAAAGGAAGACAAGCTCGGCATTCGCGCCTCCAGCACGTGCGAGCTCATGCTCGACGACTGCGAAGTACCGCTCGAAAACGTGCTCGGTGAAGTCGGCCGCGGCTACAAGATCGCGATCGAATCATTGAACGAGGGGCGTATTGGTATCGGCGCGCAAATGTTGGGACTCGCCGAAGGCGCTTTCGCACAAGCGATGACGTACATGCGCGAACGCGTGCAGTTCGGCAAACCCATCGCCGAATTTCAAGGCATGCAATTCCAGTACGCGCGCCTGGCCATGGAGATCGAAGCAGCGCGCTTGCTTGTGTACAACGCTGCGCGCCTCAAGGACGCGGGGCAGCCGTTCGTCAAAGAGGCTGCGATGGCCAAGCTGTTCGCGTCGGAAGTAGCCGAACGCACCGCGTCGCAGTGCGTGGAGTTCTTCGGCGGCGTCGGCTTCACCCGCGAATGCCCCGCGGAGAAGTTCTATCGCGACGCGAAGATCGGCAAAATCTACGAGGGAACGAGCAACATGCAGCTATCGACGATCGCAAAACTGCTCGGCTGAAAGCGCTAGCGCTAGCCGGAGCTGGAGCGCCGCTGCGAAGTCTCGAGCAACGCTTCCTCGATGGCCCCCACCAGCTCGGCCTCCGAGGCCGGCTTGAGCAGCACCGCGTGAGCCAAGCTGCGAATCTGGGTCGTCTCGACCGACTCGAGTTGAGACGAGTGAACGATGCGCGCTGTCTCGGGATAGTGCGTCATCAGCGCCTCCAACACGGCCCGACCGCCGCCACCCGGCATCTGCAAGTCCGTGATCACGGCGTGATAACTGAGCTCGGAAAGCGCCTCCAGCGCCTGGGCCGTACTGGATGAACCGTTAATCTTGAAGTCCGGTCGGGAATTCTTGAGCATTCGCCACAAGGCTCGCAGCACCGTGGGGTCGTCGTCGACCAACAGGATACGGGGACGACGCAACGCGGCACGCGATAGGGGCGGCGGTTCGCTGAGCAGCATGTAGCGGCCCAGTGCAAGAGGTGGGCCGAGCCCACGGCAGGTCTCGCCGGGGTTTACAAGCGGCTTTTGGTGCCTTCAGATCGGGCGCTTGCGCCCCGAGAGGGGCCGGGTATCGTCCGGCCGCAATGCCCGAACCCGGTCTAGTTACGCTCGTCAAAATCGTCGGCACCTTGCTGGTGTGCATGAGCATCGTCCCGTTCCTATTCTTGTTCGCGCCCGGCGACCGCACGGAGCCGAAGGACACGTTCGACGGCGACACGCACTGAATTTGGACGGCGGCGCTCGCAACGGCCGCCCCGCGGACGACCGCACCTGCAACGTCGGCGCGCGGAAACCAACCGCCGGGAACTACGTACTACGCGGGAATCCAATTTTCGGACTGAGGGAGAACCGCGGATGAACGTTGTGAAATACAGCCTTTTGTTGGGAGCCTTGTGCACGGGCTTGGCGCTTGGCGGCTGCAAGGACAAGGCGCAAGCCACGTTAGCCCCCACCGCTTCTGCGTTGCGCGCAGCGCCAGCGGCTGCGAGTGCCGTGCAATTCAGCGTCGACTCCGCTTCGAGCAAGGTCACCTTCTTGATGGATTCGCCGCTCGAGAAGATCGACGGCGACGCTTCGGGTGGCCTTTCTGGCGACCTATTCGTGGATCTTTCGGATCTGTCGAAATCGACCTCGCTCGTGAAAGTGGATCTGCAAAAGCTCGTGCTGTACCAGCAGAAGCGCGGCGACGACCAAGGCGCTTATGGCGAGCGCACCAAGAGCGATCTGCAAAACACACACGCGCGCAATTGGCTACAGATCGTCGCGCGCGATGGGGACGTCACGCCCGAGCAAGCGGAGGCCAATCGCTGGGTCGAGTTCAAGATCGACAAGCTCGACAACGCTTCGCTGAGCAACGTCGCTGGCGGCAGCGGCCCGGAGCGCAAGCTCACCGCCACCGCGACGGGCGACTTTCGTCTGCACGGTCGCAAGCAGACCAAGAGCGCCAAGCTCGAAATCACCGTCAACTACCGAGGCGACACACCGCAGTCGATTCATGTGAAGACGGTTGAACCACTAGCCATTGGCTTGGAAGAGTTCGAAGTAAATCCGCGCGATGGGGCGGGCAAATTCGTCAAATCACTCACCGAAGCACTGAGCAGCAATTTGAAAGGCAAAGTCGCTCAGCAGGCGCCGCTCGTGCTCGACTTCGTCGCCAACGCCAAGTGATCTGCAAGCGATTCGAGGTCAGCTAGCGTCGAATCGCCTCGCGTAGGGCACGAAACTTGAGACTCGCTCCGCTACGCTGAACCTCGATCACCAGATCGCTGCCCGGTTGACCCGAGAGCTTGGCGCGCGCGTCCGCCATCGAATTCGGGCGCGTGCCGTCGAGCGCGCTGATTACGTCACCCGCTTGAATTCCGGCGCGCTCGGCCTCGCTCGCCTCCGCGACGCTCACGACGACGACAGCGACGTCCGGCGCATTGCCGCGTTCGCCCAGCGTGATGGCAACGCTACCCGGGGCAATCAGATCACTCTCGGTGGCACGCGCGGCCAGTTGAATACGCACGTTGCGCGTCGCATGACCCGAACTCACCTCGACAGCGCGCGCGCTACCTCGCCCCGACACACTGGATACGGCCGAAATTGTCGCAGAGCCCGGGTGGACGCCGCTGAGCATGAAGTGGCCATTGCTATCCGTGAGCACGACACCGTGCGGCAGTCTTCCGGCGGGCACGTAGCTCGGCACATCACCCGCCATCACCCGCGCGAAGGCCACGCCATCGCCGCGCTCGTCTACAACGTCGCCCTCGACTTCACCGGCTTCGGCCAGATCGATGTCTGGCAAGCTGAACGCGCGATCGGGTCGCCCCGTGGCGTCCACGCGCAGCGTGCTCTCTTCGTCGGCAAAGTCCGGGTGCTCGATGCGTACGCGCACTTCGCCCGGAGCGATGTCGCGCAAACGGAACGCGCCGTCAGCGTCGGTCGTGGCGATCTTGCGCACGCCGTCTTGCTGCACCGTGACGACGGCCCCAGCGACCACGCGCCGCCCGCGCGCCGTGACGCGACCTTCCACGATCACGCCGCGCTTCAAGATCAGCTTCAGCTCCTTGGGGGCCGCAGCGACCGTCTGTCCGGCCCGTGAATAGCCAGGCGCTTCCGCAGAAATGCGCAAATTTTCGCCCAAAGCGTCGTCGATCGTAACAGCGCCCTCCGGGTCGCTGAAGCGGGTGAGCCGCATCGGCCGGGTCGGCTCGAGCGAGGTCACCGCGACTTCGACCAGCTCGATGGGACGCTCGTCTTCGTCCAGCACGACGATGCGCACCGGGTCCCGCTCCGCTGGCAACACCAACGACAGCGTCTCCTTTGCGCCTTCGGCAATATGAAGTGATTTGCGCAACACGACCCGAGCTGGATCATCGGGACGCGCGAGCGAGATAGTGATGTCGGAAGGCACGGCAGCAAACGCGAACGTGCCGTCACTGGCGGTCGTCGCGAGCTCAGTGCGGGTCGCATTGGGCGAGCTAAGCTCGACCTCCACGCCAGCGAGCGGTTGGTCGCGGTCGTCGACGACGCGCCCTTCGAGCGAGCCCCCCTTCAAGAGCACGATCTTGAGCTTCGCCTCGCCGCCCGACGGCAGCGTCACGAGCTCGCTCGTGCCTTCAACGTAGTCTGGGTGGCGCACGATCACGCGCACGCGGCCTGGCGTGATCGGGCGAGCCGTGAATTGACCGCCGCGGTTCGTCTGCCAAGGCGGCAGCTCGGCCAAAGGCGCCTCAAAATCCCCGGAATTGACGGACAATTCCGGGTCCGCGCCGGGTTTTGGAATGGGCGGGACCGGACCGGGCATGACCCCGAGCTCGCCTGCTGGAATGAGCGGCAGCGGCCCGGGCAACGACCACGCAAAGTGGTTCTGTCGGAAGCCGACCAAGGCGGGCGTCTCCGCAATCGGCAAACCGCTGGCGTCGCTACCCACCACCTCAATCGTTGCGCCCTCGACCGGATAGCCGCGCGCGTCGCTCACTTCACCGCGAATGGTGGCGCCGCGCGTCAGCGGCACGCGCACCGGCCCGCTCAGCACGTCGGGCACTGCCACTAGCGCGCTGCCCACGAAGTCTTCCGCGCGCGCGCCGAGCGTCGCGGGGCCGGAGGCGATCGGTCCGAGGGCGACTTTGCCGTTGCTGCCGGTGCGACCGCGAATCGGAAACGAACTCACGCCGCCCTCGGCCAGCACGACGTCTGCGTTGGCCACGACGATCGGGCTCGCGCCTTCGCCGTCGGTAACTAGCGCGACGACCGTGCGGCCCGGCGCCAAGCTCAGCGTGACCTTGTCGTTCGCACCGCGAGCCAGCTCGAAGCCGAGCAGCGTCGGGGAAACCGCGCCCCCGAGGAGCCCACGCAGATCGTAACTGCCCGCCAAAAGCCCGGCGATGCGCGCAATGCCCGCGCGGTCCGCAAGCGCGCTACGCGCAGGCCACAGCATCGGACCGGCGATCATGACCGTCGCACCCGCCGCCGGCTTGCCGTTGGCACCCAGCACCGCCACTTCGAGCGACGCCAAACGGCGCAGCGTGATCGTCAGAGCGCCGCGCACGCCCGTGCGCGACACGGATTCGTAGCCCGGTGCAGACGCTTTCACCGTCCAAGGCGCCGCGCCGAGGCGCGTCAGCTGCGCGACGCCATGCTCGTCACTCAGCGCGCCGAATGGCAACGGGTCCGCCGTGTCGACGAGCACGGTCGCCTTCGCGATGGGCAGCGCCGTCTCATCTTGCACCGTTACGCCCAGCGTTTGCGCGGGATGCAGCGTCAAACGGAGCGCGCGCGGCTCGCTCGTCAGCAACGTGGCGCTGGAACTGCGCGCAAAACCCGGCGCCTCGGCGAGCAACCACACTCGCCCCTGGGGCAACCCCTCTAGCGCGGCCTGCCCTGCGCCGTCCGTGGACGCTGCGCCGGCAAAATAGAAACGGCCGTCGTGCTCCCAGAACACTTGTACCGTGGCTCCGCTCACTCCCGCCGCCCGCTCGGTGAGCACACTCACGCGCACGGACACCAAGTGTTGCCGCGCAGAAATCTGAATCGGTTCCGCCACCTTGAACGCCGGAACCGCCAAGTGGCGTCCGCTCACGTCCGTCAGCCCGAGAACGAACGACAAACAAGCGATGACCGCAAAGACCAGGGTCATGAGCTCGCTAGGGCTCGGTTTCTGCGGGCGCGTCACGCGAGGCACCATAACGCGGGCAAGGTCAGGGGGGCGCAAGCTTCCAGTCGAATGCTATGCTTCCGCCCAGTGTCCCGCTCCTCTCGGCTCGCACTCGGAGTCGCGCTCGGCGCGACCATGGCGCTGAGCTGTGGGCAGAACAAGCACCCGCCACCTTTCGACATTGCGCAGGGCGGGACGGGTGGCGTCGACGCGGGTACCGGTACGGGCGGCCTCGCGTTGGCGGACGGCGGCATGGCTAGCGCGCTGTGTGGCGATCAAGAGATCCCAGCTGTCACCGATCCTCCCAATCTCTACTTCATCGTCGACCGCTCGGGCAGCATGGCCGAAACGCTGCCCGGCAGCGGCTACAGCAAGTACGAGAATGCGCGCGTCGCGATCAGCAAGATGCTGCGCGCGATCGGGCACCGTGTTCGCTACGGCGCCGCGGTGTTCCCCGCGTTCAACGATTCGGACGGTTGCACGCCGGGGCTGGAAATTTTCCCGACCGTGTCGGGTGACCCGCCGACCTTCGTCGAAGACGGCACGGACGGCCCGAATTTGACCCATCTACTGACACAACTCGGTCAGGTCGTGCCGAGCGGGGGCACGCCAACCGCGGGCACCTTGCGCGCGCTCGAGCCGACCGTCCTCGGTTTGACCGGCAAAAAAACGTACGTCGTGCTGATGACCGACGGCGCGCCGAACTGCAACGTTGACCTCAAGTGCGGCCCGGACGCGTGCATTCCAAACATCGAGCACGAGTCGATCAGCGGCAAGGACTGCAACGCGGCCTTCAACTGCTGCGATCCCAAGCTGGTGGGTGAGGTCGGCGTCGGGTACTGCGTTGATGCAGACGCCACGGAAGCAGCCGTGGCTGACTACGAGGCAAACGGGGTGGACACCTACGTCGTCGGCATGCCTGGCAGCGAAGAGTATGCCCAAATGCTCGGGCGCTTAGCGGTCGCGGGCAATACCGCGCGCCCCGGGGATACCGCGTATTACGCCGTTTCCGACACGACGGAGCTCACCGCTGCCCTGCGCAGTATCGGCGCTCAGGTCGCCATCACCTGCGATTTGCCCCTGATCGACGCGCCCGACGACCCGAATCTCGTGAACGTGTATTTCGACCGTCAGCTGGTGCCCAAGAGCGATAGCGACGGCTGGCACTATACCGACGAAAAGAGCATCCAGTTCACGGGCGCCAGCTGCACAGAGCTGAGTTCAGGCGACGTGTTGAACGTGCGAGTTCTGGCCGGCTGTCCCACGGTAGTGCGCTGACGCGCACGCCTTCTGGTGTTACGGTCCGGACCGTGAAGCCTGCCCCGGAGCTTGAAGCGCTACGGCGAAGTATCGACGACTTGGATGGCCGCATCCTGCAGCTCGTTGCTGAGCGCGTGCAGTTGGTCTTGGCCGTTGGTGAGTTCAAGCGTGCCAACCAAATCGCGGTGTACGACCCCAACCGCGAGCGCAATATGTTGGAACGCCTGTCCAGCCAGGCGCCCGAGCCCCTAGACGGGGAGACCGTGCGCCGCATTTTCGAGCGCTTGATCGACGAATGCCGGCGCATCGAGCAGCACAGCATCGGGCAGCACTGAGCGCAGCCGCCGCCTCGTGTTCTGTCTAGTGCAGCGTGTGCCACGAGCCGTCGTGCTCGATGCGCGGCACTTCGACCTCGCTGGGCGGTGGCATGGTGAGCTGCTCTGGGGGGACCTCCGTGCCCTTCGCCAAGACGATGTGCACGCGCGCGGCTTCCGTGCGCAGGGCGAGCCGCGCCCGCTGCACGTCCTCGACCGCTTCCTCGCGAGCCCAGCGGCGCAACGTGACTTTGTCGCGTCGACGCCGACGCCTCCAACCCCAGACGAAGACGCCCAGCGCGATCGCCCAAAAGAACGTACCGCTGAGTAGAATCGGCCAAAACGTGTAGCGACGCGAGACGTCATCGCGCCACTCCAACTCGAGCGTGGACAGCTCGACGCCATAGGCGTCCAGCACAGCCTTGTCGAAGGGTTTTCCGGAGCGAAGCTCG
Organism: Polyangiaceae bacterium; assembly: GCA_039936055.1. Lineage (GTDB taxonomy): Bacteria > Myxococcota_A > Polyangia > Polyangiales > Polyangiaceae > PMG-095. Next base: position 29,805 of record JBDTJC010000465.1, read on the forward strand.
CCGATCAGTGCCCGAAAACGGTGCGCGTCCTCGCGCCGAACCAGAAAGCGCAGCACGTCCACCGCTTCGGCATAGGCGACTTGCGCTTTCTCTTCGTCGTTCGGAAAGCTGCGCTCCAAATCGCGAAGCGGGATCAATGACCCGCCAACGGTGGCCATGCTCAGCGTCTTCATGCGCACGAAGGCTGATTCACCCGAAGCGAAGACGGCAAAGCCTTCATTGAACCAGCGTGGCACCGGTTGACCGTTCAGAGCGTCGTTCAAGGCCACGTGGGCTAGCTCATGCCGGAACACTTCCCCCAGATCTTGCTCGCTGCCCGGGTGCACCGGCGCCAGCGTGAGCAGCACCAGGCCCAACTCGGAATAGGCGACGCCGGCGGCGTATTCCGGGTAGGGCGCGCCCGGCGGCGCAAATGTCGTCATTTCGAGCGGCGTGCGCGCGATCTCCACGCGCACTTCGGAAAGCACGGGAAAGCCGAGGCGCTCGGTGAGCTCGCTTCGCACCGCGTCCGCCTGCGCGACCAGCGGCTGCATGCGTTCACGGCTGGAGGGGTGATAGACGAAGGTGAGCCAGCGCGCGTTGAAGGTATTGAAGCCAGCCGGCACGGGCGGCATGTGCAACACACCAGCGCCGAGGCGCGGCGCGTCCGCGACCGACGAGGGCAGCGGGTTCACGACTGCCGGCTCTGCCGCCTCGTCCGGCGCCACGAAAGCCCGCGGCGGGTCGACCTCGGTGGTGCCTTGACGCACAGACGCCGTCGGCGCGGGCGCCGCCCACAAGGGCGCGCACAGGAACAGCACGACCAGTACGATCAGCCGAAGGGCGGCGCGACCCATCACCCTCCTACATATGGCGCGCCGTGCGTCAGCCGCCAAGCCAGAGCAACGGCCAATGCAAAACCGGACAACGGTCGGCGAGCTCGGTCTGCATGGCAGGGGCGTGACCGAGGCACACCCCGACCGTAACCACCGCAATCCATGCCGCAAGGCCAAACCCGCGCAGCCGCCGCAAGAGGCGGACGGGCAACGGGACCCGAGCCGCCAAGGTCGCAAGCCCAAGCACCCGTAGCGCGTCGAAGAAGCCATTCCGAAACCCGCCGCCACCCTTCAAGCCCTGTGTCAGCGCGAGCAGCATCACCGCCGCACCCAGCGCCGCCAGAGCCACCAGCGCGAGACGCGCCGCAGCGCGCGCGGTCGGATGCTGAGCACCCGCCCAGGTGATGAGCCGCCCGCTGAACAGTGACAAACCGACGATAACGATGCCCGCGATCACTGCGAAGGTCACGCCCCCCAACGGCCGATGATGCGTGGCCGTTTTCAGGATGGACGCAAAGGGCAAGAGCGGCAAGCACGCCAAGAGCACGCCGACCGTGAGCGCCTGACGAAACTTGCTCCTTGGAGTGACGGTAGTAAGTGCCGCCGACAGCGGCGCCATCACCAAGGCAGCACCCGCCGTGCACACCGCGAATGCCTGCCAGACCAACGCCGACTCGAAGCGGAGCGCAGCGGGCCAGGCCGCCAGAGCCGCGGCCAGGAGCCCAGTCAGGAAGCCAGCGCGACGCGTCAAACCGGGCGCAGCTCCAAGCGCACGCGACTCGCGGCCTTCGCCGGCACGTACCCATTGGCCAGGAACCAGCGCACTGAGCGCGCCAGTGATTCGCGCGCCGGCCGGTGCGTGTAGCCGAGTTCCGCCTCGGCTTTCTTGCTCGTCACCCACGAGTAGCTGTCGACGTAGTCGCGTGCCATGCGCGAAGTGATGCGCGGTTCGCCGCCGCGAAGCCGAGCATTGAGCTCGAAAAACGCGCCAGCGAGCTGCATGATGCCCTTGCCCTTGGGCGCGGTTGGCTCGGCGAGCCCCGTGAGATCGCAGAGCGTCTCGAAAAGCTGGCTGTACGTGAGGTTCTCGCCGCCCAAGATGTAGCGTGAACCAACCACACCGCGATCCATTGCCAGCGCATGACCGAGCGCCACGTCCGCCACGTCCGCCACGTTGATGCCGCCACCGGAGACCGGATAGTGACTCGTCGAAGGCGTCTTCAGGTAGTCGAGGAGGATGCGGCCGTTCGGCGTGGGCTTCCAATCACCGGGGCCGGCCATCGTCACGGGCAACACGCTGACAATCGGCACACCGAGCTCGCGAAACTCGCTGACGACCGCGTCAGCCGCGACTTTCGCCGCGAAATACGTCTCGGGATCCTTCAAGTTGAAGGCGTGCGACTCGTCCATCAGCTCTTCGCCGACGGTTGTGCCCAAGACGCCAGCGGTGCTCGTGACCACGACTTTCTCGAGCTTCCGCTGGTGCGCCGCGCGCAGCGTCGCGCGCATGCCCTCGACCGCTGGCTCGATGATGCGAGCCGGGTTCGTGTCCCACATCTTGAAGTTCGCCGCGACGTGATACAGGCGCGAGCAACCGGCGAGCGCTGCGAACACGCTGTGCTCGATGCGAATGTCGCCGACGGCGATCTTGAAGCGATCCGAGGGCAAGCCTTCCAGCGCCGCCAGGTTGGAACCAGGACGAACGAACGCCTTCACTGACTCACCGCGATCGAGCAGCGTGCGCACCACGTGTGAGCCGAGAAAACCCGTCGCTCCCGTCACCAGCGAAAAAGACATGCGCGGGTCGTACCACCTGGGCGTCGCTGCGTCAGCTCGCAGGAACGCTTGTTTTGGCTGGTATTTTGGTTGGGGCACTTTGCTGGCACGCGCCGCGGCGCCGCAACACCGCGTCGGCGGCTTGCTTGGCCTGCGGCGGGGCGCCCTTCTTGCGCAGCGGTTCGAGCCGCGTTTGAAGATCCGCCGGGTGCAGATCGCTCAGCGCTAGTAGCGAGGCCGCGCCGACCAAGTGCTCGTTTGCATCCGCCAGCGGATCGGCGAGCTTCTGCGCGTACGTGGTGAGCGCCGCCACTGAGCGGCTGTCGCACAGCGAGCCAAGCGCCTGCGCGGCGGCAGCGCGCACCATGGGCCATTCGTCCTTGTCCGCTAGGCGTTCGCGAATCTTCGGCAACTCCGCGAGCGCGTGATGCGCGCCGAGCGCAACCAAGACGTGCGCCCGTACGTGTGGGGAATCGTCGTGGTCGAGCGCCTTGGCCAGGGCGGAGTCGGCGCTGGCGGCGCTGTGCGACGCGGCCAGCGCGTCCGCCGCAGCAATGCGCACGAGCGGCCAAGGGTCTTCACTCAAGCGTTGCGCTAGGGCAGGGACCGCACTGGGCAACCCCGCGCTCGCGCGCACCGCGGCTTCACGCACGCGCATGTCGGAGTCGCTGAGTGCATGCCTCACTTCTGCGGCAAAATCAGCCGGATCCTTCAACACCGTCAGCGCCTGCGCGCGGAAGCGCGGGTCCGGGTCCGAGGCCAACGCTTGACCGAGGGAGGCGCGGAACGCGGACTCGCGTGTAGCGAGCTCGGCGTTCGGCTGGAGTAGCAAGAAGCGCGTGCGGAAGCTGGCCGCGGGCGTTTGCAGCCGCGTCAGCGCAGCGCCTGCTTCCGGCTGAAAATCAGCGATGCGGTCGCCGAGTGAGCGCAGCACTTCGACCAACACGCGCTCACTCGTTTTCGGATCGGCCAAGACCGCCGTCAAGCGCGACTTGGCTTCCGGCACTGCACTGGCGCGGGCCAGCGCGACGCGCAGTGCTTGCCGACGCGAGCGCGAATCGACGTCGAGCAGCGATGTGATCACGTCCACACTTTGCGCCGCGTCCGCAAGCAGCAGCTCACCGAGCAGGGCGAGTTGCTGCGTGCCTTGCGCCTGGGAAGCGGCCTGCGCCAAGAACGGCGCGGCCGCCTTGCCGCAACGGCGAATGTGGTCGCGCGCGTGGATACTCTGCGCCTGCGAAGCGCCTGAGAATGCCGTCAAATACCCAGGCAAGCTGGTCTGACACGGCGCCTGATCCAGCAGCTCCAGCGCCACGCGGCGACCGCCTTCATCCAAGCTATCGAAGGCCGCAGCGACCGCGTCGAACGCCGGCTGACCGAGTACCCGCAGCACGGCTTCTGCCGCCTGTGCGCGCTCACCGCCACCCGCCAGCGTTGCGACCAGCGCCGGCACCGACGACGCATCGAACTCCGTGCGCGCGCTGAGTTCAGCGAACGTGACGCGCGCGCGCGGATTCTCGTCGAACGCGCTCTCGGTCACGAGCGCGAGGCAATCACCTTGCAGTGGCGGGTCGAGTGGGATCGTGTACTGCGCCCCAGGGAACTTCCAGGCGTCCTCCGGCATCGTGACTTCGACCAAGTCATGATTCGAAGCGAGCCAAAATTCTCGCGGCGCGACGCCGTCTTCCACCTGGGCGCTCGCCGGGCGGATCCGCAGATCCAGGCCAGAAATGGGCAATTCCGGCGGCGCGTTGAGCAGCACGAACTCACCGCGCCCGGAGCCGCCGCGGTTCTCCGCCCACGTGGTCTCGGGGTTGCCGTCGGTCAGCGCGCCCGGGCTACCCACTGCGCTCGTGGCCGCGACAGCGCGCAGCACACCCGAGTTCGGCGCGACGTCAGACGGTTCTGCACGCACGGCAGTGACATGCCGCGCGCCCTCGCGCTCCTCGATGCTCAAGCGCTGCACCTTCGCGGGGTGCAATTTCAGATCCGTGCTGGCGAGCAGCTGCGGGGCGAGCAACGCGGGCCGGCCGCACAAAGACAAGTCCTCCTGCACGTCACCCACGACGATACGCCGCGCGCCATTCTCGTCCGGCGCGGAAATGTCCACGCGCTTGCCGCGCCGCAGGCCGTCTTCACCCGCGACAAACCCGGTAAATCCCGAAAAAATCAGGCTCGGGCTACCCGCACCGAGGGGCGCCACGACGACCGCCGACCAAGCGCGGCCGGTCTTCGCTTCGCTCGCCGAAACGACGATCGCGCGTCGCCCAGCGCCGATGCCGACCACCGAGAAGTGCACGCTCGGGATCGCCGCTCGCATCTCGGCGGGAAACGGGATTTCAGTGCCGTGGTCGATACTGCAACCCGCCGCAGCGCAAGTTGCTGCACGCAGCGCGCCGGCAGCGTCGAACCCAACCCCCAGCCCGGCCTGGCCCGCACCCGACGGCGCGAACGCGACCACCGCGGGAGCCGCCGCAGCGTGTAGCGCAAGCAGCGATCCGGCGCACAAAAGCCCGATTCCGGCGCGTGGAGCTCGCATCATCCGACCCCTGCAGCAGCTGGATCCACGCCGAGCGCGCGCATCACTTCCGGAAGGCGCGTGCGCGGTACCGACACGCGCGTCGGCATGCCCCCGCCCAGGTTGAGCAGTGTGACGAAATTAAGCCCACTGTCGAAGCGCGCCGCGATGCTCACGTTGTCGCGATCCACGACCACGCTCACGGCTTCGCGTTCCTGTCCCAACAAGAGCAGGAGCGTCTTGTCTACGCGTGTGAACTCCGAACCCAAGTCCAGGTAGGCGACGCCCGGCGACAGGCGCACATAGCGCTCGGCGGCGCGCCGCGTTTCACGCTCGATCGGAATCAAATCCTCAGCGGCGCGGTCGATCTGCTCCCACAGTGAGCTGTCAGCTAGCCCGGTCGCCAAATGCCGCACAATCAGGCCGAAAAGGCCCTCATCACGGGGCCTGGCGCGTAGCGCGCGATCGAAACGATCCGCAGTCTTGCTCGGCGTACCCATGCGCGTATCGATGGCGCGCGCGTCGTCATCACAGCCCGGGTACGACTCGATACCGCGACGCATCCACTTGGCAGCACTCGCTAGCCCATCGAAATCCGTGTGGCAGACGATAGTGTCGACAACACCCACGCGCGCGACCAGCTCTTCGGTGATCATTTCCGGGCAGGCACCGTGTTCGGCTTTCGTGGAGAGCACGAAGCGTGGGTCCTCTGCATAGTTCACGTGCGCCTCGTGATCGTGGTGATCCACCCAAGCGCGCAAACGCTCACCCAGCCCGTCGATGAACGGGAGCGTGATCTTGGGAAAGCCGCCACCGCTCCCGGCACCGGCAAACGCGATGTCCAGCACGGCGACGCGCCCGAGCACCGAGCTCGCTCTCGGCAATTTGCGCGGGGTTCCGAAGGCTAACGTTTGCATGCGTGACGCGCGGGCCTCAGCAAGTAGGACAAATTCCGCTACTATCACCAATCAGTCGAGGCGGCACGAGAAGAGCGCCTAGCAAGACTCCCGGATGGTGTTAGCTTTTGCGCACTTTGGTGGACGTTTCCCTGATTCAAGCAGCCCTCGCGCATCCCCTCGATCGCAGTGACTTTCCCGGGCTCGGTAAAAAGTACGAGGGCAAAGTGCGCGACAACTACACGACCCCGGACGGGCGTCGTGTCTTGGTTGTGACGGATCGCATCAGCGCGTTCGACCACGTGCTCGGGACATTGCCCTTGAAGGGGCAAGTGCTGAACCACGCGGCCGCGTTTTGGTTCGCGAATACCGCGCACATCGTGCCCAATCACGTGATCTCCGTGCCCGATCCGAACGTGCTGCTCGCCAAAGAGTGCACGCCACTGCCGGTGGAGATGGTCGTGCGCGCGTACCTCACGGGAACCACGTCCACCAGCATTTGGGTCCACTACGAGCGCGGCGCACGCAAATTCTGCGGTCATGATTTGGCCGAGGGGCTGCGCAAGCACGAGCGCCTGCCCACGCCGATCCTCACCCCGAGCACCAAAGCCCCTCACGGCGCGCACGACATTTCCGCATCCCGTGACGAGATCTTGAAGATCTCCGGCATGCTCGCCGCGGACTTCGACGCCGCCGCAGACATGGCCATGGCCTTATTCCGCGAGGGCCAACGCTTGTGCGCCGAGCGCGGTTTGATCCTGGTCGATACCAAGTACGAGTTCGGCAAAACCGCGGACGGGCAGATCGTCGTCATCGACGAAATCCACACCCCGGATTCGTCGCGCTTCTGGTACTCCGCCAGCTACCAGGCCCGCTTCGAAGCCGGACAAGATCCGGAAAGCTTCGACAAAGAGTACGTGCGGCGCTTTTTGGTCGATCAAGGCTACCGCGGGGAAGGCCTGATCCCGGTGATCCCGGACGGCGTCCGCGTCGAAGCCACGCGCCGATACATCGAAGCGGTGGACGCCATCACGGGCACGCCCTTCGTGCCGAATTTGGAAGAGCCTGTAACCCGCATGCGCAAAAACCTGGCCAAGGCCGGCTTGCTCGCTTGAGACTACGTCATGAGTGAATCGTCAGCCGTCTACATCGTCGGCGCAGCGCGAACGCCGATTGGTTCTTACCTCGGCGCGCTCAGCGCGCTCTCCGCGCCGAAGCTCGGCGCCGTCGCCATCCGCGCGGCCGTCGAGCGCGCAGGGCTCACCCCAGAAGCCGTCGACGAGGTTTTCATGGGCAATGTGCTGTCCGCCGGTATCGGCCAAGCGCCAGCGCGCCAAGCGGCGATTTTTGGCGGGATCCCGGATCGCGTGCCCGCTACCACCGTCAGCAAAGTGTGCGGCTCGGGCCTCCAAGCCGTGATCTTCGGGACCAAAACCGTGATGCTAGGGGACGCGCGCGTCGTCGTCGCTGGCGGCATGGAGTCGATGTCGAACGTGCCGTACTACCTGCGCGAAGCTCGCACCGGGTACCGCATGGGTGACGGTAAGCTGATCGACGGCATGATCTTCGACGGGCTGTGGGACCCGTACAATGATTTCCACATGGGCACCGCGGGTGAGCTGTGCGCCAAGGAACACGCGCTGACCCGTGAAGCGCAGGATGCCTTCGCTACTGAGAGCTACAAGCGCGCGCTGAACGCCATTCAAAGCGGCGCCTTTGCCCCAGAAATAGCGGCAGTTCCGGTACCGCAACGCAAAGGCGACCCACTCTTGGTCGCCGAGGACGAAGAACCAGGCCGCGCTGATCCGAGCAAATTCGCCAAGCTCAAACCGGCCTTCGCCAAAGACGGCACCATCACCGCCGCCAACGCCTCCAGCATCAACGACGGCGCGGCCGCGTTGGTTCTGGCAAGCGAGCAAACGGTGCGCGAGAAGAAGCTCACGCCGCTCGCGCGCATCGTCGGTTACGGCGGCGCGGCGCAAGCGCCGGAGTGGTTCACGACTGCGCCCGCCGCAGCCATTGCGCTCACGCTGGGCAAGCTCAAACTAACTGTCGCTGACATCGATCTGTGGGAGATCAACGAGGCGTTCTCGTGTGTGCCCATGGCCTGCGGCAAACTCGCCGGGCTGGACCCGCAAAGGGTCAATGTGCGCGGCGGCGCGGTCGCCCTTGGGCACCCGATTGGCGCCTCCGGCGCACGCATTCTGACCACCCTTCTATACGCCTTGCGGGACCGCGGCGAGCGGCGCGGCCTAGCCACGCTGTGCATCGGCGGCGGTGAAGCCGTCGCTGTCGTGATCGAAACCGTCTGAAAATGGCAAACCCCGCGAGCCCGGACTTCCAGCGAGCCTTCGCGGCGATGAGCTACATGGTGGGCCGTCGGGATACCGAACTACTGGAGCCGCTGCAGGCGCCTCATGACGACGCGCGCGCCTTTGCGCGCCGCCTCTCGCACGCGGAGCGCGAACGTCGCGCTGAAGTGCTCGCGCGTGAGTTAGCCCAGCTGACGGCGTCACTCGAACAGAGGACCATCAAGTGAAACTCGCTCTCGGGCGCGTGATCAAGGCCGACAAGCTCTCCGGCGCGGCGCCCATGGTCCTCGAAATCGAGGTGAAAACGCTACCGCGCGGCCAACTCGTGAGGCGTGAAGTGCTCGAAGCCGCCGAGCGCGCGGCCCGGCTCATCAACGAAGCCGAGGCCAGCGCCGCGCGTATCGTCAGCGACGCAGAACGCGCCGCTGCCGAACTGCGCTTACGTGCTGAAGCCGAAGGCCGCGCGGATGCCGCAGCCAAGGTCGCGGCACGCGCCATCGCGCTACGCCACCACGAATCGCGCACGGACGAACGTGAATTGAATCGTAGCGTTGAACTCGCGCGCCTGCTCGCCGAGCGGCTGCTCGGTGAAAGCCTGCGCGTCGCTCCCGAGCAGGTCGTCGCATTGGCTCGCCAGGCCTTGGCGGAGGCTCGCGGGGCCCGGCGCATCACGCTCGTCGCCCACCCCGAAGACGCGCAAATCCTCGAGCATTCGCTGCCTGCGCTGGGTCTGGACCCAAACGCCACGCAAGTCCGCCCGGACGCCACACGCACCCGCGGCAACCTGCGCATCGAAACCGAAATTGGCGTCCTCGACGCCGAGCTGTCACCACAACTGGAACGGCTCTCGCTCAAGTTGCGCGAGTCACTGAACCATGACTGATAGCCGTCCGGGCCACGCTCGCGAAGAGGACGAGTTCGAAGAAGACGGGCCGCCGAAATACTGGCTCAATCTCCTGCTCTTCGTGCTGACCGTGCTCAGCGTGTTCTGGACGGGCGCGTCACTGCAGGACGGCAGCCTCGCGAGTCCGCTTCAGATCTGGACCGGCTGGCCCTTCGCGGTGCCGCTCATGTCGATCCTGATCGCGCACGAATCGGGGCACTACATTGCCGCGCGCCTGCACCGCGTCCCGGCGTCGCTGCCGTTCTTCATTCCGCTGCCCAAATTGAGCCCATTTGGCACTATGGGGGCCATCATCGGGATGAGCGGCCGGATTCGTTCGCGCATCGCCCTGTTGGACATTGGCGCGGCCGGCCCCCTCGCTGGCATGGCAGTCGCGCTGCCGGTCTTGGCGTTTGGCCTATCTTGGTCGCCCGTGGGCGCGAACCCCGCCCACGACTACTTCGAAGAAGGTCAGAGTCTTTTGTACCTCTTCATGAAGCGCGTCTTCGTCGGGCACATCCCGGATGGACTCGACGTTCAGCTTCACCCGACTGCGTATGCCGGCTGGGTAGGCCTGCTCGTCACAATGATCAACATGCTGCCCTGGGGCCAGCTTGATGGCGGGCACATCGCCTACGCACTGTTCGGCGTGCGTCAAAATCAGTTCGCGCGCTGGGTGCGCTTCTCGCTGCTCGGCCTATTCGCGTACAACGTGCTGAAATTCGTGCTGCCTGCTGTGCTGCACCGGAGTACCCAGAGCGTGGGCTTCGCCATTTCAACCTCGCTTTTTTGGCTGGTTTGGTTCGCGGTGACCGGGATCATCGGCCGTTTTTCGGGCGGCTCGGATCACCCACCATTCGAGCCGGGCGAACTCGGGCGCGGTCGGCGCGCGGTGGCCTGGCTGTGCCTGATCATGTTCGTGGTGCTGTTTATGCCCACGCCGCAAGCGGTGTACTGAGCGTGCGGCACTACGCCTGAACGGGACCGAATTTGCGCTGCAGCGCCGCGCACACGACGGCCGGCGCATAGCGACTGACATCACCGCCGTAGCTGGCGATCTCGCGCACGAGCGTCGCCGAGATGAAGCCGTAACTCGTGCGCGTGGGCAGGAACACGGTGTCAATCTCGGGCCGCAGATCCGCGTTGGCATGCGCGATCTGCAGCTCGTACTCGAAGTCAGTGCCGACGCGCAGCCCGCGCACGATGACGCGCGCGCCAATGCTCTTGCCGTAGTCCACGAGCAAGCCGCGAAACGACGCGACCTCCACGTTGCCGAACCGGGCGCAGATCGCCTGCATCAGCTCCACGCGCTCTTCGCCCGTGAAAATCGGTGAGCGCGCCTGATTGACGCCGATGGCCACGACCACGCGCGGAAATAGCTGCGACGCGCGCTCCACCAAATCCAAATGACCGAAGGTCGGCGGGTCGAAGCTCCCGGCGTAAACGGCGACTTGGGTGGTGATGCTCATGGCTTCGGAGCGGCCTTTGCAGCAGCAGGTGCTTTGACCGGCGCGGGGGCGGCGGGAGCTGCCGCGGGTTTCGCGGGAGCGGGCTTTGCCGAACCTGGTTTCGCCGCGCCCGGCTTGCCGGGTTTGCCCGCGGGTGCCGCGTCGTCATCGGCGCCGTCGGCTGCGTCGTCCGAACCGGGTGCGACGTCCGGCGTCTCGGGCACGGTCAACGACGGATCCATCGGAGCAAACGCCTCGCGCGGCATTTCCTCGAGCCACATGGTGCGTCCGGAGTCCGCCAATGTAACGCGGAAGTTGGAGAGCAAGCCCGAACCGATCAGGCCGTCCAGCTCGACGCCCAAACCGTCTTCGCGCTCTTTGACCGGTTCATCACCGGCCAGCGCGGGAACATTAGGCAAGTCATACGCGCCCAGCTTGAGCAGCGGAACAGTACCCGACTTCATCGAGCCGCCATTCGGCACGGTGCGCAAAGCCGACAGCGGTACGCCTGCTTTTTTCCAACCGCTGGCATCCAAAGCTAGGGGATAAACGATCGAAGTATCGACCAGCAGTGAGCACGGCTGAGCCGCAGCGTCTGCGCCGAACGCGCCGCGAACTAGCATGCCGCCACCACGCACGTAGCTGAGCTTCAACGTCGTCGCCACGGGCGGCGGCGGTGGTTCGTAGCGGCGCACCGCGAATTGCCCGCCGATGAGATCGAACGTCGGGTGCAGGTGACGCAGTAAATTCACGCCGAGCAAGATCTTGATCGGAGCGTTCACCTGGCGCGAGATGCCCGACAAGTCCTTGGCCAGCGCGGGCACGTCCCGCACTTCCACCCGCTCACCGAAGCGCAGGGACACCCAATTGGCCTGGGCGCCGGCGCTCGAATCGACCACGGCTTCCGCCGTGCCCGTGTCGATCAGGCCCAGGCCGGGCTCGCCATTGATCTCGAGCGGGACGATCATCGCGGTAGAACCGGTGCGCGGCATGTCGGTCACCCCGACTTCACCGCCGGACATCTCGAACGGCTTTCGGCCGGTTCCACGACGCGCAAGCTTCGCGATCTCGGTCGCCCAGGGGTCGCGAACCTCAGGATCCGCGACGAGCTTTTCGAGCTCGTCCGCGGCGTGGTCCACGTCACCCGAGTACCAATAAGCGCGACCGCGCAGCGAGCGCGCCTCAGTCGAGTCCAGGCCGTTGAGGACTTGCAGGACTCGTGCGTATTCGAGCTTGGCAAGCGCGATGCGCCCGGCGAGCAAGCGCACTTCTTCGCGATCGGGGGTGACGCGCAGCGCGTTGTCCGAGGCGATCTCCGCGTCATCCAAGTCACCCTGGCGGAAGCTTGCGTCGCCGCGGTCAAACCAGCGCTTTGAGTTCGGGGGCCAATCAGCCCCGGATCCGCCGCTGCCGGCGGCACAACCCAAAACAATCACAGACGAACCGATGACGGCCACGAGACGGGACGCCAACACCGAACCTAAAGCGGATTTCAACATCGATACCTGGACCAAACCTATGCCTCCGGCGGGTGGGCCAAGCCAAAGGCCAGGCGGAGATAGCCCACTATCGTGGCGCGGTCGAGCTTGCCAAACCGCCGACGTGAGGCCGAGCGCCCCGCGCGAGAAACCCTGGCTTTTTGTGCTAGGCTGTAGCGCTGTGGACGCTTTGGATCGAGCTGTCACAGGTCACGCAGAGGGTCGGCGAGACGTTCTGAACTTGCCGGTCCTCTTGTTAAATCGTTTCTTCGCGCCAGTAAGCGTGACGACAGCGCGGCGCGCACTTGTGCTTCTGTACGGGGGCGTTGGGCACGCGGTCGACACTGCCGGTGACACGTACGACTTTTCGCTCTGGCGGAATTTGCCTGTGCGTGGCGCGGATGATGCTCTACCCATCGTCGGGGGTGTGCTTCGCGTCCCGCGCGTGCTGCACCTGCTGCGCTACGAGCGCACGCCTCGCGCCACGGTTCGGCTCACACGCGCCAACCTGATGCTGCGCGACGACGGGCAGTGTCAGTACTGCTACCGCCGCCCTGGCCACCGCGAACTCAACGTCGACCACGTGCTGCCTCGCTGCCGCGGTGGGGCGGATTCCTGGGACAACCTCGTGATCTCGTGCCGCTCCTGCAACCTGAAGAAGGGCCGTCGCACCCCGGCGGAAGCGGGCATGAAGCTGCTCAACGAGCCGAAGCGCCCGCGCTGGTCGACCGCGAAGCAAATCTCGATGGTGATGCGGGAGCCGTTCGAGGAGTGGCAGCCGTTCCTCAAGACCGGCTGACGCGCCACCGCCTCGCCTTCGCAGACGGGGTCAGCTACTTTGCGCCGGAACGGCTGGCTTTTTCGCGCCCAGGCGAAACGTGCGCACGCCGCCGCGTGAGCGGCTAATATCCGCCGTCATGCGCGCCTTTCGCTCGTTCCGCTCGCCGATCATTGCCGTCGTTGCGCTGTGTGCCGCCGCTTGCGGAGGCAGCCCGCCTCCCACGCCCGCTGCTCCAGAAGCGCCTTCTGCCACCCCCGAAGCAGCCGCCAGCGACACGCCTTCGGCAGTGCCAGCAAGCAAGCCCGCCGCGGACGACGAAGCGTGGGCGGGCGAGAAGACAAGCAAGACCGACAAGGTCGCGGACAACGCGCCCGGCGACAAGCCGGCCGAGCCCGCGAGCGCGGACGCCAAGGGCCCAGAAACGCGCACGATGGACGTGATTCGGAAGCTCGTGATGGACAACCGAAAGGCTGCCCGCAAATGCTACGAGGACGCGCGCCGTGATCTCAAAGATCTTCAGGGCAACCTGGTGATTCACTTCGTGCTCGACCCGGATGGCAAAGTGAAGCTGGCCGAGCTGAATGAAGAGCGCTCGACCTTGAAGTCGCCGGCGGTGGTCAATTGCGTGATCGGCGTGATCAAGGGCATCCCATTCCCGAAGTCCTCCCGTGCCATGGAAACCAGCGCCAACTACCCGTTCAACTTCACGCCCTGAGCACCGCTCCCCGTATTCCCCTGTATTCGCTCGAAGACGTACCTTGGTCACTGCTTTCCCCAGGCGAAGTCTGCTACCGGGTCCGCCCGGCGAGGACCCCTATCAAGCCCTGCTCAGTGGTACGCGCGCGATTCACCGCGAGCACCGCGTCTTGCGCGAGAGCTGGCTGGATCAACTCACACTCGAAAACAAGGACGACGTCTTGTTCGAGTTCGAGGTGTTGCTCAAAGCCACCGCCTGCTTCTCGAATCCGCGCAATCACCCCGGCCCGCCGCGCCGCGCGTTGATCGTCACCCAGGACTTTCGCTTTCCGCTCCAGACTTATCACGACGGCCTCGAGCGCGCGATTCAGCTGGCGCGTCAGCTGCTCGGCTCGCTCGATCGGCGCTTCGTCTTTCATCGTTATCTGGAAACGATGCTGCCCGAGGACAACGCGCGGACGCGGCTCCTCAATCAGGGCGGCCGCCAAAATACCCCGCAAGAGAGCCTGATCATGCTGCGGCATGGCCTCACCTCCGCCAACGAGGTGCTGGAGGGCATGCTGCGCACGCCGCGCGTCTCGTTCCGCTTGTTCCACGCCCTCTTGGCCACGGTCTACCGGGAGATCGACCGCAGCGCGTTCTTCAATCCTTTGAATGCGCTCGAGTTCCGGCCTGAGTTCGATCGTATCAAGTCCGCGCAAGTCTTGGATTTGATTCGCAGTGTGCCCGGCAGCGAAGCACACCGCCTGGTCGCGCTCACGTTCCTGTCGCTGTTTCGCATGCTGCGCTACCTATCGATGCTGACGCGCATTGGTGGCGACGTAGAGCGCCGCCGGCAGCAGGTCGGCAGCACGTACTTGGTGCTGAGTGTGCTCCGCTCGGACGCCCGCGCACTCAGTGACTACCTGCGCCAAAATTCCGGCGCGCTGCTGGCACAGGGTTTCGAGCGGGATTTGATGGGTTTGGATGCCACGCAAATCCGCGGCCGGTCAGCGTCCCTGCGCGCCGGCGGGCACCGCCTGATCGCGATTCGGAGTGCGCTGGAGGGCATCGCGGGCAACTTACGGCTAGAGATGCGGCGCGCCTTCCAACACGATCTGCCCGCATTGGACGCCGGCACCCGCGCCATAGATCTACGCGAGCGCGTCGACGTGTGCGTCGAGAATCTCCGACCTGCGTTGCAGAACGCAGTGCTCTTCCTGGGCAAAGCGTTGGGCGCGAGCCTAGAAGACGGCAGCGTCTTCGACGATCAAGCCGCGCGTCGCGAAACCAGCGAACGCTTACGTCGGGACGTCTGGATGTTCGCGCAAATCGTGCGCGCATTCTCGAGCAAGGCTCAGCATTCGCCCGCCGAGGACCGCTGGGCGCCCGTCTACAACTTCCAATATGTGCGCGAGTTCCTCACCTACTTCCGGGCCATGGGCTACCCGCTCTTGCGCTCCACGGACTACCCACGCTTCGACGCTTTCATGGCCGCAATGTCAGGCCTCGAGGACACGGACTTGGTAGATCCGGCACGGCTCGAAGCCGCGATCGACGAGTGCATGGCATTCCACGGCTTCCTGCTTCACCTCTTCGAAGACATCTCAAAGCGTGATGAACTCGCAGGCGTGCTGTTTGACAGACGCGCCGCAGCGGCGTCGCTGAGGTTGTATCTAGGAGAGTAGGTTCTCAGCGCATCCTCCCCTGAAGACGCCATGCGCAGCCTGTCCCGAAAACGCCATGCGCAGCTGGCTCGGAACTAAAACGAGCTGATGGTCTTGGAAGACCAGACCACGATCAGCGGTCGAGAGGCGAAGCCAACGAAAGCTGACCGAACAGGCGCGTGCGATCTGTCAGCAAGCGAACGTGGTCCGACACGTCACCGAGCCACTACGCCA
>JBDTJC010000466.1:0-36018 GCA_039936055.1 Polyangiaceae bacterium
GACTGATCGACGCCGGTCGGAATATTGCCGAAGTCGATGCGGCTACGAAGCAGGACGCCCTGCTTGTTGTGGAGCTCGTCCTGAAGCGCAGTCTCGTCACTGCTGCCCGGGTCGGCCTTCTTCAGCAGAGGCAGGTATTCGTCCGCTAACACCTGCTCATAGAGCTTGGAGAGGCCCTGGAGTGTGAGCCCCCATTTCAAACCCTTAGGCGGGACCCCGACCACCTTTTCGATCACGCCGACTCCGGCGGCCGGCGCCTTTTCGGCAGTTCTATCCGCGCCTTGAGCGACTCTGGGCTCGACGACCAGCGCGGTCGATGCCATACCCAGCGCGAAAAGCGTCGCAAAGCGTGAAAACGGTACCAGCCTCATTGCTATCCTCCGGAAATCCTTGAGTCTACCCACCGCATAGCGGCGCGCGAAACCTATCACTTCTCACTCGAACCACTCAAGCCACCAGTTCGACGAGTTCGCCCCTCAAATAAGTCAAACCAGCGCGCTGTGCGCTTCGCCCGCCCTCGACTCAGACACGTGCAGCACTTCCTTCGCCGCTCAGCTCAAAGCCTTGCACTGACAGTGGCCGTGCTGGCCGCTGCGTGCTCCGCGCCGCCACCCAAATCTGCCGCGGAGGGGTTGCCCACGTACTCCGCCGAAGACGCGAACTTGTTGGACGACAGCTTCTCTGGGCACCTATTCGAGACCGCATTCGTGCCCGGCGTCGCTGGCGACGACTCGCACTTCGACGACCGCGTCCTGAGCGCCGAGCAGATTTGGGTGCTCAAGGTGGCCACGGTCTCGCGCGAAGGCAGCCTAGACGACAAACGGCGCTATGAGCTGACGTTTCGCACGCTCGGTGGCTTACTCGGCCCACTCCCCGTTGGGCCAGTATCTCTCTCCGTGTCCGGGAAAGACCCCGCATTCCATTGGCTGGATCGCGTCGGCGGCGGCTGGGTAGGCACGGAGGTGCTGCTCATGGTCCGGCATTTCGGCGCAGGGGATCGCGTGGTCTTGCACTTTCACGGGGAGCCGAACACCCCGGAGTTACAGGCTCGAATCAACCGAATCCGGCAGGCACCTGCGCCGCGGAAGTGATACGCTGAAAGTCGCCTGAAGGCCTGCGAAACGCGGCCACGGCAACCGATTGATGGATATGCATTTTCGAAGCTCTGCCGTTGAAATTAAAGGCCCGAACGAAATCGAGGCCATGCGTGAAGTGTCGAAGCTCGCGGCCGAAACGCTCTCCGCTGTGGGAGAGATCGTGCGCCCCGGCTTGACGACCGAAGAGATCAACACCTTCGTTCATGCGCACACGTTGAAGCAAGGCGCGCGGCCGGCACCGCTGAACTACAAAGGCTTTCCGAAGAGCGTGTGCACCTCGGTCAACGAGGTTGTCTGCCACGGTATCCCCGGCGAGCGCGTGCTGCGCGACGGCGACATCATCAATATTGATGTCACGCACATTTACAAAGGGTTCCACGGTGACACCTCGGCCACCTTCTTCGTCGGCAAGCCGAGTGAGGCCGCTCGCAAAGTGGTGGAGGTCGCCCGCCGCTGTCTCGCCCTAGGCATCGCGCAGGTTCGGCCAGGCGCGCGCCTCGGGGACTTGGGCGCGGCCATTCAAGAGTTCGCGGAAGGCCAAGGTCTGTCCGTCGTGCGTGATTTCGTAGGCCACGGCATCGGCCGGAAATTTCACGACGAACCGAAGGTCGCGCACTACGGTCGCTGGGGTAAGGGCGAGCGGCTCAAGCCCGGGATGACGTTCACGATCGAACCGATGGTGAACGTCGGCTCCTGGGAGGTGGACGTCTTAGACGACGATTGGACCGCCGTGACCTCGGACGGCTCACTTTCGGCCCAATTCGAGCACACCGTGTTGGTCACCGAAACTGGCGTCGAAGTGCTGACTGAGCGCAACCGCCCACTCGCACACAGCGAAATCTTCCCCGATTACTTCAAGTGATCGCGGGCCGGGTGTTCGGCGGTGCGGAGCACGCGAGGCCGTAGCCATATTCCGTCTACCGCTGTGTATTTGTGGCGTTGGGCCCCAAAAGACAACGTGATGCGGCCAAAACGCAAACTGAACAAACAACAAGAAGAGAACGGTCCTTGACGGATTGCGTGCGAGCCGATTAGGTTGCCGAGGGCTCAGGCCCAGGGACTCTCGTCCCGCCGTCTCGACTCGATTCCGGCTCGCAGGCGTGCCCGGTACGAGGGAGCGCTGTGTTCGCTGGGACGGGCTGGGTACCGCTCTAGTCTTCTCGCTTCTATCAAACTTTTCAGCTGATTTCCGCGATGTCCGTCCGAAAGAAAGCTACTCCGAAAAAAGGCCGCGCCAAGGCGAAGGCCGTCCCTAGCCGCCGCAAGGAGGCTCGCAAACCGGCAAAGAAGAAGTCGGCCGCGAAGCCGAAGAAGCCGGTTGCGAAGAAGAAGCCTGCTCGCGGCGCGGCCAAGCGACCGGCCGCGGCCAAAAAGCCGAAGGCAGCCGGACGCAAGGACGCTGCGCGCGAAAAAGCTCTCAAGGCTAAAGAGAAAGAACGCGCCCTCAAGCTGCGCGATCGCGAAAAGCAGCGCAAAGACGCCGAGCGCGAAAAAGCTCTCAAGGCCAAAGAGAAAGAACGCGCCCTCAAGCTGCGCGATCGCGAAAAGCAGCGCAAAGACGCCGAGCGCGAAAAAGCTCTCAAGGCCAAAGAGGCCGAGCGCGAAAAAGCTCTCAAGGCCAAAGAGGCCGAGCGGGAAAAGAAGGAACGCGAGAAAGAGCGCGCCCGCGAGCTCAAAGCCAAAGAGGCCGAGCGCGTTGCCGCCCTGAAGGCCAAAGAGGCCGAGCGCGTTGCCGCCCTGAAGGCCAAAGAGGCCGAAAAAGACCGCATCCGCGACGAGCGTGAGGCGGAGCGCCTGCAAAAAATTGCCGAGCGGGATGCCGCGCGTGACGAAGTCAAGCGCCTCAAGGACGAAGAGCGCAAGGTGAAGGACGCCGAGCGAGAAACCTATCGCAAGGCCAAAGAGGTCGAACGCGAGCGCATTCGCGCTGAGCGTGAGGCCGTGCGCCGCGCGCTCGAGAGCAAGGTTGCCAAGGCGAGCAAACGCTCGCAACGCGGTGACGGCATTGGCCGCGGTGTCACCACTCGCCAATATCGTGCTGACACGATTCCGAATCAGTCCGGCACCACTCGCCATCACGAGATGGAAGAGCGCCAGAAGCTCGTCGGCGTGCGGCTACCGGACATCGCCCAAGACCCACCGCGGCACGCGCCCGTCGCGTTGGCGCCGCCCGTCGTGCCGCCTCCTCCGCCCCCCCCGCAGTTGTCGGTGGAGGAGCGCTGGGCAATCATCAACGAGCGCCTCAACGGTCTGGGTGATCAGTTCCAGCGGGAATACCGCGAGAGTTTCGAGATGTCGTGGGTCTATCACGACAGCGCGTTGGAAGGAGTCGTCTACACCTTCCAAGAACTCAAGACCGCGATCGATCCGAACATGGGCGTGGTCGCAGACTCCGGTTTGCAGCCCGTGTGCGACGAGATCCGCCGTCATCGCCAGGCGATCGAGTACGTCCGGGAGCTCTCCGAGAAGAAGCGCGTACCGATCAACGTCGACACGATCAAGAAGATCTACTGCATCCTCCATCCTGAGGAGGGCGACGTAAAGACGGTGAAGTATCGGAAGGACATTCCGCAACACCGCCTGTACTTCCACGAATACGCCGCACCCGACAAGATTGCCTATAAGGCGCGGCAAGTGATCGATTGGCTGAATGGGCCGGAGCCCAAGAAGCTGAAGAGCCCGATCCGAATCGCCGCGCGCGTTCACTACGATCTCTTGCGCGTGTTCCCCTTCCCGCAGGACAGCGGCAAGGTTTCGCGCTTACTGATGAACGTGCTGTTGATGCGCGCCGGCCACCCGCCAGCGATCATCCACTCCACGGAGCGTCAACGCTATTACGAGGCGCTCAAGGGTCAGCTGCCGGTCATCGTGTCCATGGTCAGTGAATCGATCATGAACGCGCTGCTCAGCATCGAAAAGAAGATCGAAGACCACGACGCCGCGAACACGCGCTCGTCCTCGCCGCCCAAGAACGGCGAAGAAAAGCCAGAAAAGCCGCCCTCCGCCGTAGCCGCTGTAACGACCGCGCGCGACAACGACCTGGACGCGGATCTCTATCTCGACTCCGAGATGGAAGACTCGGACAGCGACAGCGACTCGGACAGCGATTCCGACAGCGGCGACGACTGACCTTTCCCGCGGGTCGTGCAAAGCACGCCCGCGATCTGCGTCTGCCACTCTCTACTTTGAGAAGCCAACCTGCCGCCTGGCAAGTTCGGGTTATGGCGAGGCTTTGGCGAGCACCGGAGCGGAAGCTACTGCCTGTAGCTGAGCACCGGAGCACAGCCAAAACGACGCCCAAACCCGAAATCCCCGGGCTCGCTTCCGGTCGCCACGACCCATCTCCACCCCTACCCCTACTCTTCGTCGCCCGTGACGACGTCCCAGCCCGTCGCTTGCGCTAGCTTCGCCAGCGCCACGTTGTAGTCAAACGTCGCATTCATCTGCAGAAATCGCTTCGTCGCGTACTCCTTGGCAGGATCGACGATGTCTTGGTCTTCGTAGGTGCCCACGTCGATGCCTTCCTGCACCTGCACGAGCCACTGCTTCGCGTACGACGTCGCGCGCGTGTACGCTTCCAGCCGGCGATCGGCGTCTTCAGCTTCGAGAAAAGCTTGCTCGACTTCCGTGCCAACGCCGCCGAGCGCGTACCGCTCAGTCGCGCGCTGCTCCTCGAGTTGCGCGTTTGCCTGAGCCAAGCGCGCGGATTGGGGCAAAAAATCGAGCCGGTATTTGAAGACGAGGGCGGCGCCGTAGCTCAAATAGTTGGCGTTGTCTTTGACGAACGGGTTCCGCTGATCTTCAACCAGCGGCGCGGCGGAGTAATTGAAACTCATGCCGAGTGCGAGGTCTGGAAAGAACTTGGCGCGCTCCATGCGCAGCTGAGCCTCGCGCGCCAACACACCAGCACGCGCCATGTTTACTTCGGGGCGATACAAACGCGCGGCCGACAAGTAGCGTGCGAGTGGCGCCAGGCGATGGCTGCTGCGTTGGAGCGGCGTGTCACTCACGTCCACCTCCGAGCCGCCACCCGTGAGAAAACGAAGGCCGGACAGCGCGATCGCTTGTTGTCGCTTGGCCTCGCTCTGTCGGGCGTCAAGCTCTGCGCGGTACATCTTGAGCTTGAGCAGCTCGACGTCGTCCCCGTCCCCGCTGTCAGCCGTCTTCTGCATTCGGCCTAGGTACGTGTCGATGCGACCGGCGGCCTCGTTCAGTAGCGTGAGCGCATCACGCGCGAGCTGGACGCCGTAGTAAGCGCGGCGCACCGAGAGCTTGACGTCATTTTGCTCTTTCTTGATCTCGTGCTCGCCGACGCGCACTTGTGCATCCGCGGCGTCCCACAGATTGGTGATCTTGCCGAACGTCCAGATCGGGATCGCGCCGGTCACGCCGAGCTGCCAGGCCACGCCCATGCGGTTCGTGAGCGCCTTGTCCGTGTCCGGACTGTACACCGATGTGCCGCGCACGGTCGGCGCCGGGCCGATCCCGCCCGTCATCGTGAAGTCACTGTACGGCGCCGAGTACGCTTGCTCGAGTTGCGCACGCTTTTGTGCCAAACGCGCGCGTGCTTCGGCCACTTTGGGGTAGTTCAGCGCGGCCATTTCCAAACAGCGCTTCAACGACAGCGCGCGCGGAGTCGGGGCGGCGGCGGCGGGTAGCGAATTCGCGGCCGCGTTCAACACCTCTGTGGAGTCTTGAGCCGAGGCGCGCTCCGCCAGGGCTCCGAAACTCACGAGGCATGCACCAAGCAGCCAACGGCGTGGGCTCGCTCGGTCGGATATCCAGAAACGGTTCATTCGTCGTCGCGAACTTTTACGCCAGCTCGCTTCACCGCGCGTCGAAAATTCGAGCGGTCCAGCCCGGCCTGCCGCGCGGCCTCCGACACGTTGCCCTCAGTGCGCGTCAAAAGCCCCTCGAAATACGCCGTTTCGAAGGCCTCCAGCGAACGTTCTTTGGCCTCCCGGTAGGGCAAATCGAACAGGCCTTGGTTGGCTGCTGCAGCCGCCCCGGTGCCGTTCACGTCCGGCGGGGCGCTGTTGCTGGGCCGGCCAAAGGGCAGCTCCGCGGGCGTCAGGGTGTCGTCTCGGCAGAACACGACCGCGTGCTCGATCGCGTTCTCGAGCTCACGGACGTTGCCCTGCCAATGGTGCGCTGCCAGCAAACGCATCGCCTCGGGCGAGATCTTCTTCACCTGGCTGCTCGAGCGCGCCGCGTACTTCTGCAAGAAGTGATAGGCCAAGAGCGGAATGTCTTCACGCCTCTCGCGCAACGCCGGGAGCGAGATAGGCACCACATTCAGGCGATAATAGAGGTCTTCGCGGAAGCGCCCAGCGGCGATGCGCGTCTTCAAGTCCACGTTGGTCGCGGCCACCACGCGTACATCCACGATTCGGGTCTCATTCGAACCGACGCGTTTGACCTCACCCTCTTGCAACGCGCGCAGTAGCTTGACCTGCGCCAGCGGCGGCAAATCACCCACTTCGTCCAAGAACAACGTGCCGCGGTCGGCTGATTCGAAGAGGCCGGCACGCGTCGCCGTGGCGCCCGTGAACGCGCCGCGCACGTGCCCGAAAAGCTCACTCTCAACGAGGTCCACCGGAATGGCCGAGCAATTCACGGCCACGAAGGGGTTGCTCACGCGCGGAGAATGGCCGTGAATTGCTCGTGCAGTGAGCTCTTTGCCGGTGCCGCTTTCACCCAAGATGAGCACCGTAGAGGACGTTGGCGCGACGCCGATCGCGAGCCGATACACTTCTTGCATGGCGTTCGAGTTGCCGATGAGCTCACCGAACTTCTCCATCTGCTCGAGGCGACGCTCCAGCAATAGCGCGCGATCAACCAAGCGGCGGCGCTCGGCCGCTTTCGTGACGGTGAGCACCACTTCATCGTTGGAGCGGAACGGCTTGGTGAGGAAATGATAAGCGCCGGCGCGCACCGCTTTGACGGCGGTTTCGACGTCACCGAACGCAGTCATCATGATCACCTCGACGCCGGCGTGCGATGAGCGCACGTGGTCAAGCAGCTCCAAGCCGCCCACCTTCGGCATCATCAAGTCCACCAACACGACGTCGACCTTTTCGCGCCCGAGGATGTCGATGGCTTGCGCGCCGTCATCGGCGGTCAAAACGGTCATGTTGCGACTATTGAGCAGGCGCGCGAGCGTGCGACGCAGCGTCGGCTCGTCGTCAACTACGAGCACGCGCGGCGGGTCTTCCTCGAGCCGGACGGCTCCGAACTCACTCGAGCGAGGCCGTGCAGAGAGCGTCACTCCGGCTTTCTCCCAGGTATGGGGTTGCGGTCCGTCGTGCCCACGGCGCGCACTGGGATCGGCCGCGCAGTGCTCGGCTGATCGGATTTTCGAGACAAGTGATCGGAGCGCGGACGATTACCCTTGGCCTCGTTGTCCGTGCTGCTCGCGCCGGTGACGGGCGTGTACATGTGACCCTGCTGTTGGTACACGCAGATCCTATTGCCGCCGTCGCGCTTCGCGGCATGTAGCGCCGCGTCAGCTCCGCGAAGCAGCGCATCCTTGGTGCGCACGTCACGCGAGGGAAACAGCGCCACCCCCAACGACAGTGCGACAGGCAACGGTGAACGCTGTTCCCAGCCTGCTATGCGCTGGTTCGCATCCTGAAAAATGCGCTCCGCGACGGTTACCGCGCCGGCGAAATGCGTACTGGGCAAAACCACCAAATATTCATCCCCGCCAAAACGCGCGACAACATCCACCTCTCGCACCGAACGGCGGATTGTATCAGCCACGAACCGCACGACGCGGTCACCCGCCTCGCGCCCGCCGACGTCGTTGTGGGCCTGGAGCCGATCGATGTCGATCACCAGACAGGCAAGTGGGTCGTGATAACGCTCCGCGCGTTTGAACTCCTCGTGGAGCCGAGAATGCAGGTAGCGATAGTTGTACAGGCCGGTCAGGTCGTCGTGCAGGCTGAGTTGTTCGAGTCGCGCGCGCGCCTCCACTACATGGTCATGCAGGCGCTTGATGCGCAGCATGGCTTCGACGCGAGCCAATAGCTCGTCTTCGTCGAACGGCTTGCACACGTAGTCGTCCGCGCCGATCTTCAGGCCTTCGACGCGGCTTGCGCTGTCGGTCTTCACGGTGACGAGCACCACGGGCAAGAAGGTGTCGCTCGTCATGCCTTTCAGTAGCCGGCACGCCTCCAGCCCAGAGAGGCGCGGCATCAAGATATCCAGCAAAACCAGATCGACTCCACCCTTGCCCACGCGCTCGACCGCCACCTGACCGTCGGGCACGGTCTCCACGATGAAGCCGTGCTTGCGCAGCATGCCGGCGAGCAGCTCGCGCGTGATGCGGTCGTCGTCGGCCACGACGATGGTCGAGCCCTGCACTGGTCCCGGCGCAGACCCAGACGAGGACGGCTTTTCGCTCTCCGACACGATGCTTTCAGGTTACTAGAAATCCCCGGAACGCGGCGACTCTCCGCCAGAAAAGCTGGCGAAAGCGGCGCCAATCTGGGTCCCGCGTACGCTCCGGCCGGTCAGGGCGCGAGATCGAAGCCAACCCAGGCATCAACCCCCCCTCGCCCGACCCGGTGGCCCACGAAGCTCGCCACCGCCAGACAGCCGCATGGGTGGTGGTAAGCGAGACCGCCCCAGGCCGCGAGTAGCTCGCGACTCGTGAGGTCGTAGTCCAGCGCGCCAGAGGTCGACAGCGAGCGCGTCCAGGGCACTGCTAACTCGGAACCACCGCTCCACCCGTTGCGATCCAAGAACGGACGAGCGGGATCGAACCACGCTTCGTCGAAGAGCACCCGCGCTTGCGCTGGAGAGCCATGACTCGCCCCATCCGCATGGAGAACCAAATGCAGACCGTCCGTTGCGCCTAGACGCAAACGCGTCAGCGAGACCATGGCCGGCTCGGCGCCGAGCACGGCGAACGACTGCGCGGCGCCGATCACGCGGGCGTCCGCGCTGGTGCGAGCCATGGCGACGATCGCCGCGTCGCCCGAATGTTCGAGTGCGCCACCGCGGACGGTGACGCTGACGGCTTGGCGCGTTGTGCGCTGGCCCAGCGAAGAATCCACGCCGGCGGCCGCGAGTAAGGTGCGCGTTCCGTTGAGCTGCGAAGCGACGGGGGCGGCATCGAGTAGCCCGCGCGCCACTAGTATCGGCTCCACGAAATGCGCGACCGACCCAAAATCTCGCAGCAGTGGCAGACCGATACGCGCCTGCGCGCCGCCCCGAAGCTCGGAATCATTGCGGAATTCCCCGACTTGCAGCGCCCCCGATTGCGCAGCCGTCAGCTCGATACCGAGTGGCCCAGGGCGCGCGTTGGCGCTCAGCGTGGCGCGTTCGAAAAGCGCAGATTGGCTGTGGCTTCCCGAGCTGACGGTGGTGCGGGCGGAAGCAAATGCGTCGTACGCAGCGTTGCTGCCGAGGGCGTGTGCCGCACCCAAATACAACTCGGGCCCCGCAGCGCCGAAGTCGCGCAACGCCCCGGCCCGCGGTGCGTCCGCGCGCACGCCGAAGCCCAGCGCGAATTCGTCTACGTGTGACACGCTCACGCGGGCGCGATCCGTGCGCCGCGCGGCCACCTCCAGAACCGACGAATCGACGGGCGCACGCGCGCCGCGCAAAGCGTCCACGCGATACGCGAAGTTCGCCTCCGACAACGCCGCGCTGCCGTGGGCATCGACTTCCAACGCAGTCCGATCGACGTGGTCCCAAGCCACCCGCGACGAACTGGCTTCCGTGTCGAGCCGGGCTTCGAAACGTGCTCCTCGGAATAGGTATGCGCCGGCGCCCAGGGTCAAACTGCGCGTGACTCGGCCGTCGTCGACTCGCACGGGAATGTACACACCGCCGCCAGCGAAGAAGCCATCCTGGCCGCGATAGGAAAGCCGCGGGAAAGTCAGGCCCACGCGCGTCGGCGCGCGCAACCAAAGCCCCGGCAGCCACAGCACGGGAAGCCCCAGCACCTCCAGCTTCGGGTTGGAAAAAAGCGCGTCGGTCGGCGGCGCGAGCGTCGCGTGGCTGACACGCAACCGGACAGGCGGGTCGTCGCAAGTGCAGAACGCGACGTCCGCTGTGCCGTCTACTTCAACACCATGCGGCCCGCGCTCGAGGTGCAGGTGTTGGCTCTTCAGGCGGTAGCGCTGTGCCTGCACGTGCACGTCGCCGTCGAGCTGCAGGGAGCCGAGCTCGCCGTCGACTTGGACCGTATCCGCGGCGAAGTCGACCCGGTACTCATGGGCCGGGTGCGGCGGCGGATCGGCGGCGCGCGCGGACGTTGCCGCGCCAACGCAACCGAAGAACGAGCCGAGCGCGAAAAGGGAACCGCGACGAAGCACAGGCGGGGTTGCCAGAGCTACGGGGTCCGCCCGCCAGCGGCGCTGGCCGTCTGCGGGTCACGGTGCGTGAGACTGCTGTACGCGTGATCGAGGCTCACGCTCAGGGTCGCGTAAAAGCGCGCATCCGGGCTGTAAAACACGCTACGACGGCGACCATCCGGCCCGAGCTGCGCGGTCAGATTGGCGTAGCCGAGCGACAGCCCGAGCGTGTCGGTCAGCGTGATTAGAAACTCACTCGTGAACAAAGTGAGCACGGAGCGCGTTTGCGGATCCGAGATGCCGGTCGCTTGCGTGCAACCCGTGAGCACGACTCCGCATACCTCCACGTCATGTTGCACAGGGTATTTCCAGGCCGGGCGCAGGTCGAGCGAGCTGCTCAAGAGCACGCTTTGGTGGATGTGCAGCAAGGTAGCCACCCCGAACACCGCGGAGTGACGCGCGAACGTCGCACCGCTTAGTTGGTCAGAGACGAAGGAGTGACCGTCGGGGTCGAGCCGAATGCGCTCCAGATTCGAGTTGGTCGGGGTTTCGGCGGAGGTGAATTGGTACCCATACTCCGCCTTCGCGATGAGCTCGATGTTCGGGAAGAAAGTGGCGTCACGGCCCTCGAGCACGACGTCCTCGCGCGCGCCCACGCGCACGCCCACAGCCAGCAATTTTCCGCTGTCGTAGCTGATCTTCGAGGTCGGCAAGGTCACCCGCGGTAAACGCACCGCTAACTCCGTGAGGTCTGATTTGCTCTCCCGCAGCTTGTAGCTAAAGGCGCCGTAGAGTTCGAAATCCGTCGCGGACCACTCCCCCTGCTTCGTGGTCGTGTCGCTGTTCGTGCGCTCGGTGACGATGCCGAGGTCCGCGCGCACGCTGATCGATTTCTGTGGGTCTTCGAGCAGGGAGTAGCGGGGCCGTAGGCCGACCGTCATCTCGTAGACCGGATCGCGACTTTGGTAGTCTTGGCCGACGCCGAGCGTATTGGTGCTCAAAGAGTGATCCCAATACAAATACGTGCCGTGCCAGGGCAGCGTCGTCGGCTGCACACCCGGCGCTTCCGTGCGGCCGAGTGGCGCCGGGTGACCCACCGCTGGCGGCGTCGCTGCTTGCGCGGACAGCGCCCCCGGAACCGGCGGTTCCTGGGCAAACGCCGGGCGGGCAACGGCAACAGCAGCGCACAGCAACGCCGCTCGCCAGTGCCCGAAATTGCTCTTTGCGGCCACGCGAACTGCGAGGACCTTACTATCGCCGCATTTTTTTCGCTAGGATGCCCGACATGCTGGCCCCCCTTCCCGCGACCGAAATCACCGCTCTGCTCGGCCTGGGCACGCACTTCGAAGGCAAACTGCAGTTCGAAGGCCGCGTGCGCATCGACGGCAGCTTTCGCGGGCACATCCAAAGCCACGACACCCTCGTGATCGGCGACGGGGCAGAAGTAGAGGCGGAAATCGACGTCGGCACGGTGATCATCAAGGGTGGAACCGTGCAGGGCAACGTACGGGCTGCGCGCGCTATCGAGCTGTATGTGCCCGCGCGCGTTTCGGGGACGCTGCACGCACCCGAAATCTTCATGGACAAAGGAGTGCAGTTCTCCGGCACCTGCACCATGGCGCCGCTCGACTCCACTGATGCAGGTCTAGGTCCCTGAATTCCCGTGCCCGATCGCGCTCTTATCAGACACTCGCTCCTCGCCCGCCTCAGGCGCCGTAACCCGACGTTCGCGGTTACGCACTGTTACGTCCTAGGTGTGGTGATTTTGCGTCACTTCGAGCGGCTGGCCGCACACTTCTGGCGGAAGAAAAGCATTTCTGTTGGCTGGCGATCGGGAAAACCGTCACTATTGACTGTTTCCAGGGGGCAACCGGGGCCGGCACGCACCCTGCAAAGACGGGGCTTGGGCGGACGCCCAGCTCGGGACCCCCGACCCCGTGAGGGAATTTTTCGCGAGCCCGAGCAGTAAAAAGTAACGAGACGAGCAAGGCGCATCATGACCAATCCCCAATCCGGCGGCTTCTTGAATTCATTCCGCGGCATGAGCCGCGCGAGTGCTCTCACTCTCCTCGCTTGCACACTGTTTAGCAGCGTGTCTGTGGCGGCCGCACCTGGGCCCGGTCCTGAGCTTCAGAAGTGGCGCAAGGTCGATCGCTTCGAGGTGAAAACGCCCTACTCAGATACGAACGCGGGCGCCGCGCGCGTCAATGTGGACGCCCCGGAAGACGTCGTGCGGAGCGTCGTGCTGGACTACAAGAATTACGCGAGCTTCATCTCCCGCTTCGAGAAGTCGCGCGTCGTCGGCCGCTCTGGCGACAATACGGACGTTTACCTGCAGGTGCCGATCTTGAAGGGGGCGGCCAAAGTTTGGGCCATCGTTCGCTTCGAGCCGGTCAAGCAAGTCGCTGGTGGCGAAGTCGTCGAGGGTCATATGATCAAAGGCAACGTCAAGCGCCTGGACGCCACCTGGCGCCTGAAGAAGCTGGACGACGTGACCACCCAGGTCGTGCTCGAGCTGTTGATCGTTCCCGATATGCCCGTGCCGGATGCGCTGGTCGTGCCGGAGGTTCGCTTCGCGGCGGCGAAAGCGGTCGAAGGCTCCCGCGACGAAGCCGAGAAGCGCAAACCGCACTGACGTTGAATGTCAGCGCGAAGCTGGCGCGCCTTGACGGAGTTTCAAGGTGCCAGTACTCGCACTGGCAGTGACTCGAAACCGGCATAAACCGTCTACGCTCGTCCTCGTGGCAAGCGAACGGCAAGCCGAGCACGAGGCGGCGCGCGGCGCGCGCGTGCTGCCTCTGGGCGAGCTCGCCACGCGCCTGGTGGAGGCCGCGCACCCCGAACTCCGTGAAGCATCAAGCGAGGCCACGCGCCTGCTCACCCGCCGCACCCTGCGCGGGCAGCCGGCCGCGTTAGCTTTGGCGGTGGATGACGCGCTCGGCCAAGTGCGTCGTGCGGGCGCTCGCCCGGCGGACCTGAAGCGCTGCAGCGGGTCGCGGGGAGCGCTCCTCGCGGACGCGCTCCAGCGCACCGGCGCGCGCCTACTGGAACTCGGGCTACGCGATGCGCGTGAAAACGCCTGGCTCGCCGCGCGCGCGTTACCCACCACCTCGATTCGCGAGCTCGAGGGCATCACCCACGTCCGCGTGCGCGGCGTGAGTCAGTGGGACAATGGAGATCTGACTCTGATTGAGGCGCTACACCAGCGCTTGCATGCCGTGGGCGGCGGCGTCGTGATCGAGCTTCCTCAAGTGCGGGAGGACTTAGGGGAAGCGCTGCGCGACGCGGTTTCCGGCTTCGCCGCGCGTCTCGAACAGCGCTGGGCCGCCGCCAACGATCATCCAGAGATCGAGTTCTCGGAGGCACGCACCGCCGGCACCGCACCGATCGTGATCCAAGCGGCGCACGAGGCCAGCGAAGCCCGAGCCGTCGCGCGGGCGGTGCTCGATGCGCTGGCCGGCGGCGCGGCGCTGGATCGCATCGCAATCGTGCCGTTGGATGCGGCTGATGCGTTCTTAGAGCCGCTGCGCGCGGAGCTCGCGGCCGCTCGTTTGCCGTTCAGCGAGGCCTGGAGTCGCAGCCCGAGTGCGGCGCCCGAAGCTCACGCCGCGCTCGAGCTGATCCGCCTCGCCCAGGGCCCGCTGCAACGGGACGCGCTGGTCGACGTGCTGCGCGTCCCCGACCTCGAACTCAGCGCATTACTCGGCGAACATAGCCGGGGCGGCTTCGTCGAGGCGCTCGCGCGCTTGCCTGTCCGGGTCGACCGCGGCGGCGAGCTATTGGCCGCGCTCGACGCTCGTCTGCGTCGCCTCGAGCCAAGCGCCGAGCGCGAACGAGAATCATTGGCGGCCGCACGCAACGTGCTCTCGGGCCTCGTTGTCCGCTTCGAGCGACTGCGCATCGCCAGCACACGGCGCGTGTTCCGTGATCGCTGGCGCGAGTTGTTCGCCGAACTCGGGTTGTTGTCGGCGTCGCGCCGCGGCCTCACGCAGGCGATCCGGTACGCGGAGCGCCGTGACCACGCGCCGCTGTCCGCCTTGGGGCAAAACGCGCGCGCCGGCCGGGCGATCGATTTGGCGCTGGAGCGCGTTGTCGGCGCCGCCGAGCTGCTCGGGCTCGCCCTCGAGCAGCTCGAATTGGCTGATTTTTCCCAGGAATTTGCGACCGCGCTGACGTCCGTGGGGCCCGGTCAGGGCGCGGGTCGTGCCGGCACGCTGCGCATCGCGCGCGCCGCGGACGTGGCCGGGTTGGACTGGGATCTGTTGATCGTTTGCCGCGCCGCCTCTTCGACGTTGGATTGGCAGAGGTCAAGCTCCGATAGCGTGCTGGATGCGGACTTGGTCGAGCAGCTGCCCGCAGCGTGCCGCCCGGCAACGGCGGCGGATCGCGCTTTGTTCACCAAGTTAGCGCTCGCTGGTGCGATGTCGCGCGCGCAGCGGACGCGCGTGACGTGGGCAACGCGCGATGCGCGCGGTGGCAGCGGCGCCAGCCGCCTGGTCATGAACCTGAACCCGAGCGCGACACTCGTCGAGCCCGCCTCCCCGCTCGACCGAGAAGCGCGGCGTGTGCTGCCCTTGCCCTCGCCCAGCGCTGAAGTCCGCGTGCGGGTCGAAAAGGAGCTGCGTCGGCAGGACTTTTACGGCAATCCAGAGTATCCGCTCAGCTTCGAGAATGGGGCTGCGGGGCCGCTCGAACGCTGGGTCGGCGGTGACGCCGAGCGCCCGCTACCCGTCACTCAGCTAGAGCGTTACGCGCGCTGCGCTTTCCTCGGCTTTTCCGGGGTTGTGCTGCGCGCAGTGCGAGACGACACCGTGGGCGACGGGCTCAGCGCACGCGAACGCGGCACGCTGATTCACGAGGCGCTGGCGCTCGCGTTGACCGGAACGCGCGAGCGCTTCGGCAGCGCCGATCCCGAAGAGCTCGAACGTGAGGCATTGCAGCGCGCGGAGGCCTTCCTGCGCGAGCAGATCAGCAGCAAGTTGCGCGGGGCAGCCCTAGCCGCAGCTCTAGAAGACGTGGCGGCGTTACTCCGTTGGTCATTCGCGAACAACGACGGCGTTTGGTTCGCCGAAGCGGAACGCGCCTTCGGTCCCCAAGACGAGTGGGCCGCGCTACCCGTCGGCGAGCATTTCGTCTCCGGCCGCATCGACCGCATCGACCGCAACTCCGACGGTAGTGTCGTGCGCATCATTGACTACAAAACGGGCAAGGTTTCGCTCACTGGCGAGCAGGGCGAACAGCTCTTGCAGCCGTGGCTGTATGCCAAGAAGGTGGCCGAGCAATATGCGGCCAAGCGCGTAAGCTCGGGCTATTTGAGCCTCGCTCGGCGCAAGCCCGAGTGGAAAGCGGCGCTGGAAGACAGCGATCCGAGTACTTCAGCCATCCAGGAAAAGCTGCTGCGCGCGGAAGAGTTGCTCTTGGGTTTGCGATCCGGACGCGTGCCAGCTCGGCCAGCGCTCTCCGGCTCGTGCGCGAAGTGCGATGCGCGCGACATCTGCCGACGCCCCCTGTCCGCCCCCCACGAGACCGGCGAATGACTCTGCCTGGTTTGGAGCGGAACGCGGTGATCGCCGCCAGCGCAGGGACGGGCAAGACTCAGCTGCTGACTGGGATCTATTTGGCGTTTGCGCTCGGGCTGAGCGAGGACGGCAAGCAGGTACCGAGCGAGCGCATCGTAGCGACCACGTTTTCGCGCGCGGCGGCAGCCGAGATTCGCGAGCGTCTCGAATCGCGGCTACACACCCTCGCGAACCCGACTAGCGCCATAAAAGACTCTCTGACGGCCTTGGCGGCGGCGCGCGGGCTCTCGGAAAAGGAGCTCGCCACACGCGCGCGCGGCGTGCTCGAAGAGCTACCGCGCGCGACCATCGATACGCTACACGGCCTGGCCGCGAGCATTTTGCGCCGCCATGCGCTCGAGCTCGGGCTCTCGCCCAATTTCACGATCTTGGACGAGGAGCAAGCATTTAGCGATGCCGAGCGCAGCATCGACGACGTGTTGAACGATGCGTTGTCCGGCCCGTTGTCGAGCGCGGCATCGCGCTTGCTCGACGCCTGCTTCGGACTCGACCGTGCGCGAAACGAGATCACTGTCCTCCTGAGCCGCCTGGACGAAGAAGGCCTACCGGCAGAAGCGCTCAGCACCGGGGATCACGTGGCAGACGCCGCACGCCAACTCGAAGCGCTGCGCCGGCTTTGCCAAAGCATTGCGGTGGCCGAGCCGTCAGCCTTGACCGCCCCGGCGCGCGCCGCGTTGAACGCCCTAGAAGCCCGGGATTTCCCTGCACTCCGCGCGGCGCTGCTGGATTTCGCAGCAGTCCGCAGCACGCCGAAGATCAAGGCGCTACCGTTTTGGGACGCACTGGAAGCCTTTCAAGAAGGGCTCTCCAAGTCCGGGTCGAAGCTCGACAAGCTCGTGGCGCTCGTCGAGCACGCAGAACGCGCCGCACAGCTCGACGCGGATGCGCGTGGCGCCAACGCACTCCTGGCCGTGATCCAGGCTGAGCTGCTCAAACGCCGCCGCGACGACGGCACGCTCGGTTTCGGCGACGTGCTGCGCCTAGCCCGCGACGGCTTGCGCGATCACCCGGAGCTGGCCCGAGTCGCGAGCCAGAAGACCGAAGTGCTGCTGGTCGACGAGTTCCAAGACACCAGCCGCGTACAGCGGGATCTCCTGCTATTGCTGCGCGAGAAACCGAGCTCGATCGCCAAACGCCGCCCCGGAGTGGTCCCTGAACCCTCGGCGATCAGCCCGCGCGGGCTGGTCGTCGTCGGCGATCGCAAGCAGTCCATCTATGCGTTTCGCGGCGCGGAAGTGTCGGTATTTGCCCAGCTCGCGGCCGAGCTCGCGGGGCAAGCCGCAGCCGAACCGTTGGAACTGCGCGGCGTGATCGCGAGCAGCACACCCGTCGCCGACTTTCACACGCTGACGGAGAACTACCGCTCCGCCAGCGCGATCCTGGAAGCGGTCAACGTGATCGCGAGCGCGGACTTCTGCCAGCGTCCAGAGCGCGCATTCGAGATCCGCTACACGCCCGCCGAAGCCTTGGTGTTGCCCGCGATTCACGCCGACCGCCCGCACGGCAGCGTCACTTTGGTGGAGGACGACGGCATGGCACCGGAGGCCGAGGGCGCCCCCGCAATGCTACGCAACGCCGAGGGTCCGCTGCGCAGCGCGTTCGCGGCGGCTGGCCTGTGCGCCCGACTATCGCGCACCGGCACGCGCTTCGGCGACATCGCGCTGCTGGCTCGGCGCCGCTCAACGCTACCGTTGCTCGAGCTAGCGCTCGATCGCTTGAATGTCCCATTCGTGGTGGCTGGGCGCGCGCTCTACGCAACCCCAGAAGTGCGAGATTTATTCGCCGCGCTGCGTTTACAGATCGACCCGCACGATCGCCACGCGCTCGCCGTGGTGGCGCGCGGTCCGCTGGGCGGCCTGAGCGATCGCACGTTGGCCGAACTGTCGACGCCGCGTCGCGGGCTCGACGCCGCCCGTGATTGGAACGCGACGCGGGTGAGCGACGCGGGCGAGCACGCTGCGCTCAGCGCGCTCCGCGAGCGTTTGCTCGAACTTGGGCAAGTGGCGCCGCGGCTTTCGCCCCGAGACGCGCTGGCGATGATCGCGGACCGGTTCGAGCTGGAAGCCCTGTATTCACTGCTACCGCGCGGGCGCACCCGGTTCGGCAATGTGCAGCGGCTGCTCGAAATCGCCGCGCGTCAGGGTGGCAGCTTGCAGAGCTTCGTGCGTTGGCTGCAAAAGCAAATCGACAACGAGACCGACGAAGCAGAAGCCGCGGTATTCTCCGACGACGACGACGCGGTACGGTTGCTCACCATTCACGGCAGCAAAGGGCTAGCCTTCCCGACCACCATCGTGCTCGACAGCGGCTCTTCGGAGCGACCGAACGCCGCTCCGATCTCGCTGCTGCGCGGCGAGATCGAAACCTCGCTCGTGATTCGCCACATCACGGATGCAGGCCCTCTGACGACACCGCTGTCACGCCGGGCCACCGAAGATGCTCAGGCGCGCGCGCGCGCCGAGCGGCAGCGCCTGTCGTACGTCGCGTTGACGCGAGCTCGAACGCACCTGGCCATTGTGCTGCCGGCCGGCAAATTGCGCGCCGAAACGCTGGCAGTTTCAGTGGCTGCCGTCACCCCCCGCCTGGAACAGATCCCCGGCGTACAGCGCGTTTCGGCGCGTTCGCTGCTGGACGAACCGCCCCTGACCGCAACGCCGAGTGACGCCGCTCCGGCATCCCCGCCCGAGCGACCGGTTCGGCCGCGCATCACGCTCGCGACTATCGGCGTGACCGCGCTCTCGGATTTCGCGATCTGTGCGCGACGCTTCGAGTTGAATCACTTGTTCGGCATCGCCGAGCCGCGAATGGGGCACGGCTCGGCCATCAGCACGAGCCCCGAGGACCCTCGAGCGCTGGGCAGCGCCGCACACCGCGTTCTGGAAGCGTTCCCTGCAGCGCGCTGGGGCAGCTCGGTAGAGCTCGCCGAAGTCTTGGCTTCGCTCGCGCGTGAAGGGCTCGATCCCGACGCCGAGTCCAGCACCGGTACGGCGCGCGGGATCGCCGGTTTTTTGAGTGGCTCGTATGCGCGCTCAGTGCGCGAAGATGGCTCGCGCATTTTGCGCGAGCTCGCACTCGATATCCCCTTTCAAAGCTCGCAAGAAACGGCACGGCCGCCGGCTCTGCCCAGCGCAGCAGAGCCCGCGCCGCGCGGCCGCAACCGCCCCGTCGCGCCCGGTCAGCTCGAGCTGTTCGCGTTGCGCCCGCGCCAAAGTGCGCCCGATCCGGAATTGCGCGCCGCGACGGTGGTGCTCAAAGCCACCCTCGATCTAGTGATCGAACGCAGCGACGGCAGTATCGACGTCATCGACTACAAGCGGTCGCGCGGCGGCGACGAAGACCGGTACTCGTTCCAGCTTGCCGCCTACCGCGAGGCCGCGCGCCGCCACTATGGCGCCCTGCGGGTGCGTACCGGACTCGTCCACCTCCTGGGGGCGGACAACGAGCCCGAGTGGCAAAGCTCGGCGTCGTTTGATTTCTTCGAACTCGGCACCCGCCTGGTCGAAGCTCGCTTTCATGACTCCTGGCCCAGCATCGCCGAGCCGGCGTGCCGAAAGGCGCAGTGCGGCTTTGTCTCGGCTTGCCACGCTCCTCGCTAGGCTCCCGGGCAGCCAATCAGGCCGACCACCCGGTCCTTATTGCCCGCGCGACACGCAACGTCTAACTGGCTGGAACCGTCCGGACACGGAGGGAAACCCTAGTAGATTTCAGGAGCTGCATTCGTTGAACCGGCCAGAAAGCCTGTTGTGCGCTGAGTCAGTCTATGCCAGAAAATTCGCGCTGCTTCGACTGTCCCGGCCCGCCAATCGCCTTATACTCTCACCCGCAAGTCTGCCCTCTTAGAGCCCCCCCTATCGCACGGGGCGCCGCACCCCAGGCAGGCCCTACCTTTCAACGCAATCCCCGACATCGAGCCACAGCCATGACACTTCCGCCTCGCTCAGGACTTTACGATCCCCAGTTCGAACACGACGCTTGCGGCGTTGGTTTCGTGGCCAACATCAAGGGCGAGGCTTCGCACGATATCGTCAAGAAGGGCATCGACATTCTGCTCAACCTGGTGCACCGCGGGGCCACCGGGTGTGATCCGCTGACCGGTGACGGCGCGGGCATCATCATTCAGGTGCCGGATGCGTTCTTCCGTCACGCCTGCGACGAAGCCGACATCGACCTGCCGGAAGCCGGGAAATACGGCGTCGGCTGCGTGTTTTTGCCACGTGATCGCAAAGAGCGCCGACGCTGCCAGCAGATCCTCGAAGACAAGATCTTCGGCACTGGCCAGCGTTTGATCGGCTGGCGTGACGTGACGGTAAACGAAAATTCGCTCGGTCCGGCAGCGCGCGAAAGCGCGCCCGTGATCCGCCAAGTGTTCATCGGCTCCACCTGTGACGATGAAGCGACGTTCGAGCGCAAACTGTTCGTGATCCGCAAATGGGCGGAACGCACGGTCCGCGAAACAAGCTTGGCCGGCAAGGGCTCGTTCTACATTCCGAGCCTTTCCTCGCGCACGATCATCTACAAGGGCCTGCTGTTGGCCGAGCAGCTCGCAGAATTTTACGTCGAGCTAAAGGATGAGCGCATGGTCAGCGCGCTGGCTATGGTGCACCAGCGCTTCAGCACCAACACGTTCCCCACTTGGGAGCTCGCGCAACCGTTCCGCATGCTCGCGCACAACGGGGAAATCAACACGGTGCGCGGGAACGCCGCGTGGATGGCTGCGCGCGAACAACTGTTCGACGGCGAGATCTTCGACGAAGACGTGCGCCACATCCTGCCCACGATCACGCCCGGCGGCAGTGATTCCGCGATGCTGGACAACGTCGTCGAGCTGCTCTTGCACGCCGGGCGCAGCCTGCCGCACGTGATGATGATGCTCGTGCCCGAGGCCTGGCAGAGCGACGAGCTGATGCCCGCGCACAAGCGCGAGTTCTACGAATATCACTCATGCTTGGTGGAGCCGTGGGACGGGCCTGCTGCGCTCGCCTTCACGGACGGCAAGCGCATCGGCGGCATGCTGGACCGCAACGGCCTGCGTCCGGCGCGTTATACGATCACGAAGGACGGCTTGGTCGTGCTCGCGTCCGAAACCGGCGTGCTGGAGTTCCCCGCGGAGAACATCGAGCGCAAGGGTCGCCTCGAGCCGGGCCGCATGTTCCTGGTCGATACCGAACTCGGTCGCATCGTCGAGGACGAAGAGATCAAGGACGAAGTCTGCAAGGCGCGGCCGTACGGCAAGTGGCTGCGCGAGAACAAGATCTCGCTCGCGGACATCGATGTCTCTCCGCCCACTGCGACCAATCGTGAGTACGCCTCGCTGGTGCAGCGCCAGAAGACGTTCGGCTATACCCAAGAAGATCTGAGCTTCTTGATGGGCCCGATGGCCGCCAACGGCGACGAACCGCGCGGCTCGATGGGCACCGACACGCCGCTGGCGGTGCTCAGCGACCGCCCGCAGCCGCTGTTCAACTACTTCAAGCAGCACTTCGCGCAGGTCACCAATCCCGCGATCGACCCGATCCGCGAAGAGCTGGTGATGAGCCTCAAGGCGTACATCGGCGGCGAAGGCAACATCCTGTTCGAGTTGCCTGATCAGGCCCAAATGCTCGAGCTGCCGCACCCGATCCTGACGAATATGGATCTAGCGAAGCTGCGCGAGACGCACCTGCAGCAGGTCCGCCTGCCGCCGACAATCCCGATGCTCTACCCCGTGGCGGATGGTGGCGAGGGTCTGAAGGGCGCGCTGGACGAAATGTGTCGCCAAGCATCACTCGCGGTGCTGAACGGTCACGGCCTGATCATCCTGAGCGACCGTGGCTCCAACGAGGAGCTCGCCCCGGTGCCGAGCTTGCTCGCCACTGGCGCGGTGCATCACCACCTGATGCGCAATGGCACGCGGATGAAGGTCGGCATCATCGTCGAGACCGGTGACGCGCGTGAGGTGCATCATTTCGCGCTCTTGCTCGGGTACGGCGCGGGAGCCATCAACCCGTATCTGGCGTTCGAAACCGTGACCAATATGGTGCGTGAAGGCACGTTCCCGAATCTGAAAGATCCGGAGCTCGCGCAGACTAAGTACATCAAGTCGATCAACAAAGGCTTGCTCAAGGTGATGAGCAAGATGGGGATCAGCACGCTGCAGAGTTATCAGGGCGCGCAGATCTTCGAAGCCATCGGCCTATCGCCAGAGGTGATCGACACGTACTTCACGGGTACCGCGTCGCGCATCTCCGGCATCGACATCGACGTGCTCGCCGAAGAGTGCAAGCTGCGGCACGAGCGCAGCTATCCGAAGGTCACCGAGGCCTCGCCGATG
Source organism: Polyangiaceae bacterium (assembly GCA_039936055.1). Taxonomy (GTDB): domain Bacteria; phylum Myxococcota_A; class Polyangia; order Polyangiales; family Polyangiaceae; genus PMG-095. The sequence continues at coordinate 22,292 of JBDTJC010000466.1, forward strand.
CTGGATATCGGCGGACAATATGCGTTCCGCGCCCAGGGTGAGCGGCACTTGTGGACCCCGGGCACGGTCGCCGCCTTGCAGCGCGCCGTCCGCATGGAGGACGTCAAGAGCTACAAGGAATACGCCGCCCTGATCAATTCGCAGATCTCGACGATGGGGCTCATCACTCTGCGCGGGATGTGGGATTTGGTCGAGAGCGACAAGCCGATCCCGATCGAGGAGGTCGAACCCGCGACGGAAATAGTGAAGCGTTTCGCGACCGGCGCGATGAGCTTCGGCTCGATCAGCGGTGAAGCACACGAAACGCTGGCCATCGCGATGAACCGCATCGGTGGCAAGAGCAACACCGGAGAAGGTGGCGAGCGCGACGAGCGCTATCAGAAGGACAAAAACGGCGACTTCCGACGAAGCGCGATCAAGCAGGTGGCCTCCGGCCGTTTCGGCGTGACCACGTACTACCTGGTCAACGCGGACGAGCTGCAGATCAAAGTCTCGCAAGGCGCCAAGCCGGGTGAAGGCGGCGAGTTGCCCGGTCACAAGGTGGACGCGATCATCGCCAAGACCCGCCATTCCACGCCTGGCGTGACGCTGATCTCCCCCCCCCCGCATCACGACATCTATTCGATCGAGGACTTGGCGCAGCTCATCTTCGACTTGAAGATGGTCAATCCGCGCGCGCGCATCAGCGTCAAGCTCGTCGCCGAGGCGGGCGTCGGTACGGTCGCAGCCGGCGTCGCCAAGGCACACGCCGACGTGATCCTGATCGCCGGTCACGACGGCGGCACGGGCGCTTCGCCGCTCACCTCTATCAAACATGCCGGTATTCCCTGGGAAATCGGGCTGGCCGAGACGCACCAGGTGCTGGTGAAGAACGACCTGCGCAGCCGCATCGTCCTGCAGGCGGACGGCCAGATGCGCACGGGCCGGGACGTCGTCTTCGCGGCGTTGCTCGGCGCGGAAGAGTTCGGCTTCGCGACGGCACCGCTCGTGGCGTCCGGCTGCATCATGATGAGGAAGTGCCACCTCAACACCTGCCCGGTCGGCATCGCGACTCAAGACCCGGTACTGCGCGCCAAGTTCAACGGCCAACCGGAGCACGTGGTCAACTTCATGTTCTACGTCGCCGAAGAAGCGCGCGAGATCATGGCTAGCCTCGGCTTCCGCACCATCCAAGAGATGGTCGGCCACGTCGAACACATCCGCCAGAAGACCGACGTGAAGCATTGGAAGGCGTCCAAGTTGGACTTCTCCGACGTGCTCATGCCCGCCGGCGCACGCCCGGGCGTCGGCGTCTACAAGACGCTCGAGCAAGATCACGGTCTGAGCTCCGCGCTCGACGTAATGCTGATCGAGCGCTGCAAGCCGGCTCTCGAAAGGCGCGAGCACGTGCGGCTGGACGTGGCGGTGCGCAACGTGCACCGCACGATCGGCGGCATGCTCGGCGGTGAGGTCGCGCGGCGGTTCGGCCAAGAAGGCCTGCCCGAAGGCACCATCGACCTGCATTTCAAGGGTTCTGCCGGACAAAGCTTTGGCGCCTTCGTGACTCGCGGCATGACGCTCAACTTGGAGGGTGAAGCCAACGACTACGTCGGGAAGGGCATGTCGGGCGGCATCCTGGCGATCAGGCCGCCCATCGGTGTTTCCTTCCGAGCGGAGAAGAACACCATCGTGGGCAACACCGCGCTGTACGGGGCAACGAGCGGCAAGGCGTTCTTAAACGGCAAGGGCGGCGAGCGCTTCGCTGTCCGCAACAGCGGTGCCACGGCGGTAGTCGAAGGCGTGGGTGACCACGGCTGCGAGTACATGACCGGCGGACACGTACTGGTGCTCGGTCGCACCGGTCGCAACTTCGGCGCCGGCATGAGCGGCGGTCTGGCCTTCGTGCTGGACGAGTCGGGCGACTTCAAATCACGATGCAACCTGGGCATGGTCGAGCTCGAAAGCCTGAGGCCGGAAGATGCAACCTTGGTGGCCGGCCTGCTCGAAGAGCACAAGATCCGCACCGGGAGTCCGAAGGCGACCGAGCTGCTGTCCAGTTGGGAAACCTCCCAAACCCGCTTCGTGAAGGTCGTGCCAACCGAATACCGGCGCGTGCTCGCAGAGCTGGCCAAGCGCGAAAAGGCTGCGCCAACCACCAGCTTGCCTGTGCTACAGCCGGACGCGAAGGGCGCTCGCAGCCCCGCCGCGGAATGAATTGAGCGCTGAAACCGCTTGACCCATCGGGGTTGATTCAAAGTCGAGAGTGAGCAGTCGTGGGAAAAATCACAGGATTTCTTGAGATTGAGCGGGTCAACCCGTCCAAGCGCCCGGTTGGCGAGCGTGTCAAAGACTATCGCGAGTTCGAGCTCCCGATTGTTCAGGAGCAGGTCTCAGCTCAAGGCGCTCGTTGCATGGACTGCGGTATTCCGTTCTGCAATACCGGCTGCCCGCTCGGCAACCTGATCCCCGATTGGAACGATCAGGCGTACAAAAACAAGCCGGAGCAAGCGATCGCCTCACTGCACGCGACCAACAACTTCCCGGAGTTCACCGGTCGTGTCTGCCCGGCACCTTGTGAAGCGGCATGCGTACTCGGCATCAACGAAGACCCTGTCAGCATCAAGCTGATCGAGCGCTCAATCATCGATCGCGCCTTCGAGGAGGGCCTCGTCAAACCGGTCCTAGCCAAGACCAAGACCGGCAAGAAGATCGCGGTCATCGGCTCCGGCCCCGCTGGCATGGCAGCGGCTCAACAGTTGGCCCGCGCCGGTCACGACGTCACGCTGTTCGAGCGTGACGATCGCGTCGGCGGTCTGCTCACTTACGGCATCCCCGATTTCAAGATGGAAAAGTCGCTGGTCGAGCGGCGCGTGACGCAGATGGCTGCCGAAGGCGTCACGTTCAAAACCAGTGTGGAGGTCGGCAAGGACGTCACCGCGGCGAACTTGAAGAACGACTTCGACGCCACGATTTTGGCCATCGGCTCGCGTAAACCGCGCGATCTGGAAGTGCCCGGCCGCGAACTCCCTGGCACGTTCTACGCGATGGATTTCCTCACGCAACAGAACCGCCGCGTCGCCGGTTTGCCCGTTCCGGACTCGGAGGCGATCCTCGCCACCGGCAAGCACGTGATCGTGATCGGCGGCGGCGACACCGGTAGTGACTGCATCGGCACGTCGCATCGTCAGGGCGCCGCCAGCGTGACCAGCTTCGAGATCATGCCGCGGCCACCCGAGGAGCGCGCGAGCTCCACGCCGTGGCCGCTTTGGCCGCTGCAATTGCGCACGTCTTCTTCACACGAAGAAGGCGGCAAGCGCGATTGGAGCGTGTCCACCGAGCGCGTCACAGGCGACGGTCGCGTGCAGAAGCTGCATTGCGTCCGTGTCGAGTTCAAAGGCGGCCGCTTCGAGCGCGTCGCCGGCACCGAATTCGAATTGCCGGCGGATCTGGTGCTGCTCGCCATGGGCTTCGTGCACCCTGAACACCCCGGCATCGTGACTGACCTGGGGCTGAAACTGGACCGCCGCGGCAATGTCGAAGTCGACGCCGAATTCATGACCAGCGCGCCCGGCGTGTTCGCCGCGGGCGACTGTCAGCGTGGGCAATCGCTCGTGGTTTGGGCCATCGCCGAGGGCCGCAAAGCCGCTCGCAACGTGGACCAATTCCTGATGGGTCGCACCGAGCTCCCCTGAGCGAGCGCCAACAAAATCCCCGACATTCATGGGGTTTCCGCGGGGGTGATGGTATCCGCGCGAGCCCCCGTGCGATGCTGTGGCGGTTTTGAGCTCGCGCCCATCACGCAGCAAAGGCAAAGGCGGCCTCCCGGCCCCGCCACGCCCCGTGGATAACTCCCAGCCCGACGTGCAGATCTCGTACTCCCCCGCGGGACACGAGACGATGTCGGCGATCAACGAGGAGCTTTTGGCGCTAGTGAGTCCGACCCTCGCGCAGCTCAACGACGGCCCGGAGATCTCGGTCGTGCAGGGGCCGGCTGGTCGCGAAACTTTGGCGCTGATCGCGGAGGAGGCGCGGCCGCTTCGGGCGCCGCAAGACACGCTCAACTACGGCGACCGCATCTCGAATGCACCGGGCGCGAGGACACCGAGCCGCGCGCCGGCACCGAAGGCGGAAGCCCACCCCGCTGCGCCATCCAGCAGCGCGGGCGAGGTGCCGTTCGCGATTTTCGAGATGCTCACCTTCGTCGTGCAGGGCCCGGAGATCGCGCAGCTCTCTTCTGAGGCAGTGCGCCGCCGTTTCGTCGAAGAGCACCTCCTGCACCGGTTGCCGGCAAAGAACATGGCGCAGGTCGACCGCGTCGACGTCACGCCGTGGACGGTGCGCGGCACCGTCGTGGTGCGTGTTTGGTGCAAGCTCTAGCGCGTCAGTTCGCGAGGCCGCTAGCAATCGATTGCCGGACGGCAGCCACTAGCGCGTCATTCACTTCACCGCCGAAGTCAGCGGGGTTCACCGGCGCCTGCACGACAACGCTTACCTGGGCGCCCGCGACCACGCGCGCACCTTTGGCCGGCAGGATCTGATTCGTACCGACGACGGTTACGGGCAAAATGCGCGCGCCGGCAGCCACCGCTAGGTGAAAGCCGCCAAGCTTGAACGCGCCCAGGGTGCCGTCGCGGCTGCGCGTGCCCTCCGGGGCGATCCAAATGCTCGTGCCCTGCACCAGCGCCGCTCGCGCGCGCTCCAAGCTTTCGATCGCGCGGTCGCGGGCGGAGCGGTCAAGCTCGATGAAGCCTGCGGCGCGCATGGCTCGAGCCCAGATAGGGATCCGAAATAGCTCCGCCTTTGCCACCATGCGCAAGCGCAACGGCAGCGCTTGGTACAGCGCAGGAATGTCGTACAACGACTGGTGATTCGACATCACCACGAAGGCTTCGTTGCTCTCGGCGTGCGCGAGCCCGCTCGTTCGCAACGACACCTGCGCGCTGGACAACAAGCGTTTCGACCACCACGCCAGTCGTTCGTCACACACCTCAACGCTGAGTCGGCCGCGCATCGAGTCGACAATCGTCGGAACGCTGATGCGCAGCGTGGCGTATGCGGCTTGCAGTAGCTGGCGGAGAGACATGCCCCGCCCGCAGTCTGTCAGCCTTTTGCCCGAACAGCACACGCGCTGAGCCCGAGGCTCACGGAAATGCGCGTTCGATTGCGCGACACCAGCCGATACAGCACGTTGCCTCCGCTCGCCAAGCCCGGAACCCGCAGCCACCACGCCACGAGGATCCCGAAGGGCAACGCGCTGAGCACTTCGAACACCGCCCGGCCTTCGGTCACCCAGCTGCCATCGGGCAACAAGACCACGACCGTGCGCTCCAGCAAGTCAGCAGCGATCGAGTCCGGGAAACGTTCCCGATCCTGATTCGCAACGAAAGTCAGCCGCCGAGACCGATCGAGGCGCTGCGCGAGGCGACACAGGTAGGTGCAAATGCCGCAGTCAGCGTCGAACAACACCGTACGCGCGCGGCGCACATCTCCGGCAAGGTAGGTTTCCATGGCCTAGCAGCCATGCACCGTAGCGAATAACTCCAGATCCGGCACCCGATTTGGCCAGCGCCCCAGAGCTCCGGTGCGCCGGCAGGTAGCTTGAAGACACGGGCCGAGGACCCGCGCCAATCATCGGCGAGTAGGCAAGCTGAAAAAGCCATGGTAATTCTAGACGTTAGGTTTCTAGAGGCGCCGCGAATAGCGCGCGTGGGCTTGAGCGATGAATGTGACGTGTACCGGGTGTCCGGCGAAATATGCGGTGCCGGACGAAAAAGTTCGCGGCAAGAAGGTGCGCATCACCTGCAAGCACTGCGGGACGAACATCGTCGTCGACGGGAGCACGATAGGAGCCGAGCAGAGCGCGGCACCGAAACCAGCAGAGCCAGCGGCGGTCGCTCAGACGGAAGTGCCAGTGAAAGCAGCCGCACCCGTCGCGCCGGTGCCGACTGAAAGTTCATACGTCGTCGGATTCACGGACGAGCGTCAGGAGACGCTCACAGTTTCGGAAATCGTCTCGCTGTACGCCGGCGCAAAGATGGACGACGAGACGTTGGTTTGGAAGGACGGCATGGCGAATTGGCTCGCGCCGTTCGACGTGCCGGAGATCGCCACCTCGATGTTGAAGCGCGGTGTGACCAAGCGCGCCACGGCGTTCTCGCTGGCCAACGCGACGGATGACGAGCCGACGGTCGTGGGTCGTTCGCCGCTCGATGAAGACAACACCGAGATCAGCAGCGCGCCCAGACACGCGCTCGACTTTCTGGAGCCGACCAAGCCCGCAGCAGCGTTACGCAAGTCGGCGCCCGAGCTCAATCTGACGCCGGCTGCGGCGAGCCCGAAGCCCGTCGTGCAGGCGGCCTCGGCAAAGCCGGTCGCCGCCGCGGCACGCCGCGTGGAAAAGCGCGCTGCGGTGGACCTTTTCGGCGGCGTCGCGGACGCCGGCAGCGAGACGGACGCCTCGCTCGACCTCGGGATCCCGGCGGACGACGCGCACAAGATGACCGGCGCGCGCAACGAGAGCTCCGTGCTGTTCTCGCTCGATTCGCTCACCAAACCAGATCCAAAAGCCGCAAGCACCAAGAAGGCTCGCGACAAAGCGCAGGAGAAGGACGCGAACGCTCTGCTGTTCGGCGATGGCGGCCAAAGCTCGCTTGCGAACCTCGGCGGCGGCGGCGGGTTGGCAGCGCTGGGCGCGCCAGACTTCAGCAAGCCGTTCGTCCCTACCCCCGAAGCTCAGGTCCGCCCCAGCGATCCAGTCGAGGTTCCTAACTCCCTTCCCGAGAAAAAAAAGGGCGTGGGGATTTGGGTGGTGGCTGTGCTCGGCATTGCCGCCGCGGCAGGCGTCGCGTTCTTCATGATGCAGAAGAAGAACGCGGAAAGGGCCGCGGCAGCAGTCGTGCAAGAAGCCACAGTAACTGCAGCGCCGGCTACGCCGAGCGCCGCGGCGCCGAGCGCCGCGCCCGAGCCGGCCGCGCCGAGCGCCGCGCCCGAGGCTCCGGCCGCGAGCGCGGAAGCACCGTCGGCCGCAGAGCTCACCGCGCAGGCGCTCACTGCAGCTGGCGCCGCAAAGCCGACCACGACGGCGACGGCGACGGCGACGGCGACGGCGGCAACACTGGCAACGCCCGCTACCGTCAACAAACCAGCGGCCGCTGCTGACGCGAAGAAAGCGGAAGCGCCAGCCGCCACACCGGCTCCGGCACCCGCTGCTGACGGCGCCGCGTTCGACAAGGGGGCTGCCGTTACCGCGCTCGGCGCAGCCGCCGCCAACGCGGGCAGCTGCAAGAAGCCCGATGGCCCCACCGGCTCGGGCAAAGTGTCGGTCACTTTCGCCCCGAGCGGACGAGCAACCATGACCAACGTGGGGGGCGCGTTCGCCGGTACTGAGGTCGGCGGCTGCGTGGCGCGCCTATTCCGCTCCGCGAAAGTCCCTGCCTTCGCCGGCGATGCCGTCACCGTCTCGAAGAGTTTCTCGATTGAATGAGGCGCAGCAGCGCTTCAAATCAAGGATGTATGTAGATGATCGTGCCCTGCTCCAGGGCATCGGTCGTGTACGCCGCGTGCCAATGCTCGGGCACGTCCGGAGAAGACCAGAGGAACGCGTGTCGCGCGTCGATGGGCGACATATTCACGCAGCCGTGTGAGCGGACGTGTCCGAAATCGTCGTGCCAATAGGCGGCGTGCAGCGCGTAGCCGCTCTTGAAGTACATCACCCACGGCACGTCGCGCAGCTCGAACTCGTGATCGGCGACGCTTGAGTCCATCGTCGTCGTGATGTGCTTTTGGTAGACGCGGAACGTGCCCATCGGCGTGCTCAGCGTCTTCCGCGGATCACCCATGCCATCGCGACCCGTGGAGACCAGCGTCGCATATACCGGCACGTCCCCCTCCCAGAGCACGAGCGTCTGATTCACGATCGAGATCTCGATCCACTTGGCTTTTTTGTTTGCCCAAGCGGGGAGCCGGCTGGCCTTGGCCGCGGTGCGTAGTTCGGTACTTTTCAGCCAACGCCCAGTGCGCGCCTGCACGAAGCGCTCGTTGTCGTACTCTTTGATGTTCCCCGTGAGCGATACGAAGTCGCGACCGGCCAGCGCGTCGCTCTTCACGGGCGCGCCACCGCTGAAGTCGTAGTAGTTCGTGCCGTCTTTTTGCGCGAACGCGACGGGCAACCCGACTTGCTTGATGTCCACGCCGTGAAAGGGCGAGCCGGATTCGGCCTTGAGTTTGTCCGCGGGGATTAGCCGCGCGTCGGTAGCGATGGCAAACCTTCGGTCCTGCGCTTCGTGCCCGGCGACGAACGTACCGATCAACGCAACGCCGGCATGACGCTTCAAGCGATCCGCGATTACCGCGAAGCTCGGCGTTTTGAAGCTCGAGATGTTCGGAATGCGCCGGTCACCCTGGAGCCACCAAGGCACGGCGTCATCGCCGTTGCCGCCGAAGCGCAGGTTTTCGTTCAGAGGCTGGGCGTGCTCTGGAATCGCGCCGTTCGCGATCCCGTTCTCGTCGAGCGGCACGTCGTTCGCTCCGACGTCAAGCGCGTCCCACGTTTGATGCAACTTCGTCCAGTTGCGCAGGTGCCGCTCAAGCCGCATCTCGTATTGGAACTGCTCGGTCTTCGTGGGGATACGCATGTAGTTCGGCGCAATCGAGCGCAGGAACGCATACTTGTACGGCATCGGCTTGCTGCGATCCGGCTCCACGTGAATCGCGCGCGCGAGCGGGTGGTCCAGCTTGAGGGTAGCGTTCTGCCCGACGCACACGAACCCGGCCGGGCGGACAGCGTACCAACCCTCGGCACAGCCCTCATTGCCGACCGGTTTCTCGGAACGCGCTACGCGAGCACCGATGCGTAAGTACCCCAGTGTCTCGGCCTTCGGGTCGGGCTTCTGCATGACCGCGACCGTCATGGCGATAGGAGCCAACTGAGGACCGTCCGCGGGGGGCACCGGCACATGCGAAAAGTCGTTCGGATCGGCCACAATCCCGCCGTTTTCTGGTTTGAGGCGCGAGGCGGCCGGGTCCTTCGTACCGAACGGGCTGGGCCCGCTGCAGCCGGCCAAGCACGCCAAAACGCCCAACGCTTGGGTCGTTTTGCGGAAACTGAGAGGTCGCCTCGAAAGCATCACCTCACACATGCCAAAACCTGACGAATGGGCCCAAAAATCGGCGTACTGTGCAGGCCTTGAGCCCGCCAGACGGCAGCGGGTCCCCCCTCATTCCTAGGCGAGAAGCGAAGCGAGCATGGCTAAGGAAACACTGACGATCACCGATAACCGCACCGGCAAGACCTACGAGGTGCCGATCACCGACGACACGATCAAGGCGTTGGATCTCAAGCAGATCCACGTTCGAGACGGTGACTTCGGATTGATGACTTACGACCCCGCGTTCATGAACACGGCGTCCTGCCGCTCCGCCATCACGTACATTGATGGCGACAAGGGCATCCTTCGTTACCGCGGCTACCCGGTCGACCAGCTCGCTGAAAAGGCGACGTACCTCGAGTGTGCGTACCTGCTGATCAACGGCGAGCTACCGACGCAGCCGGAGCTCGACAAGTTCACGCAAGACGTGACACACCACACGTTCGTGCACGAGAACGTGCGCACGTTCATCGACGGCTTCCGTTACGACGCGCACCCGATGGGCATGCTGTGCGCCAGCGTCAGCGCGCTCAGCACGTTCTATCCGGAAGCGAAGCACGTGCTGGATCACGACATTCGTCGCCAGCAGATGGTGCGCTTGATCGCAAAGATGCCGACCTTGGCAGCTTGGAGCTACCGGCACAGCGTGGGCATGCCGTTCGTGTATCCGAGCAACGAAGTCAGCTACAGCGAGAACTTCTTGCAGATGATGAAGCGCATCGCCGAACCGAAGTTCGAGGTGCATCCCGAGATCGTCAAAGCGTTGGACGTGCTCTTCATCTTGCACGCCGACCACGAGCAGAACTGTTCGACGAACGTGATGCGTTCGATCGGCAGCTCGCGTGCCGACCCGTACGTCGCGGTCGCTGGTGCGGCGGCAGCGCTGTACGGCCCGCTACACGGCGGCGCCAACGAAGCCGTGCTGCGCATGCTGCGCGAAATCGGCTCTGTCTCGAACATCCCCGCCTTCGTCAAAGAAGTGAAGAGCGGCGTGGGCGCGCGCCTGATGGGCTTCGGTCACCGCGTGTACAAGAACTACGATCCCCGCGCGAAGGTCATCAAGCGCCTAGCGGACCAGGTGTTCGATTTGGTCGGCAAAAAGAGCCCGCTGCTCCCGGTGGCGCTCGAGCTCGAACGCATCGCGCTCACGGACGAGTACTTCGTATCGCGTAAATTGTACCCGAACGTCGATTTCTACTCGGGCCTCATCTACGAAGCTCTGCAGATCCCGGCGGACATGTTCCCGGTGCTGTTCGCCATCCCGCGCACCTCCGGCTGGCTCGCGCAGTGGGAAGAAATGCTGCTGGACAAGGACCAGAAGATCGCTCGTCCCCGCCAAATCTACACCGGGTACGACGAACGCGAGTTCGTGAGCATGGACAAGCGCGTCATGTCGTCCATCGCCCCGACGGCGGGTGGCTCGAAGCGCGAAACCGACTGAGCTGCACGCGCTCCCGCGAATCCTGTATGTCACAAGAGTCCGACTCCGAGCCTCACCCGTCTGCACAGGGTCAAGCTCGGGTCGCCTCTGCTTTCGCGGAAGGTGAGGCTCGAGTCGCCTCACCGTTCGCGGCGTTTCGGGCGACGGATTCGACACGCAGCGGGACACTGATCGCGGGGCGCTATTTGGTGCGTGGTTTTCTCACGAGCGGCTCGCACGCTCGTGTGTACCTGGCCGAGGACATGACGACGCAGAGCCCCGTTGCGCTCAAGATCCTCGCGCCCGAAACGGCGTCTTCCCCCGAGTTTCGTGTGCGCTTGGTGCGCGAAGCCGAGGCCATGCAGGCCATTTCACACCCCAACGTCGCGACCGTGATCGAGGCCGGCGAAACAGCAGAAGGCGTCCCGTTCTTGGCGATGGAGGCGCTGCTCGGTGAATCGCTAGGCGAATACCTGCGCCGCGAAAGCTCCATCCCCTTCGACACTGCATTGATCCTGCTTCGTCAGGCAGCCGCGGGTTTGGGCGCAGCGCATCGCGCTGGCGTAGTGCACCGCGACGTGAAGCCCGACAACTTTCTGCTGCTCGGGCCACCGGGAGAGCCGTTCGGGCTCAAAGTTATCGACTTCGGCCTGGCCAAGCTCGAGCACGTGAACGAGAGTTCGACCAACGTCCTCGGCACGGCGGAGTACATGTCGCCCGAGCAGATATTGGTCGAAGACGTGGACGCGCGCAGCGACATCTACAGCCTTGGCGTGGTGATGTTCCGGGTGTTCAGCGGGCATCTACCGTTCGAGTCGGTAGGACAGACGGACCTGCTCCGGCATCAGCTATTTTCTTCCGTCCCACCGCCATCCTGGCTCAACGACGCGCTGGACCCGCGCATCGACCATGTCGTTCAGGTCGCAACGCGCAAGCACCGCGAAAATCGTTACGCGACGATGGCAGAGCTGAGCGCCGATCTCGAGACATTGCTGGGCATGGACTCCCGCGCGCTCGTAGCGCGCCCGCTGTCCGTGGCACCGGATTCGTACGTTCCGACGAGCGAAACGGGCCGCGAAGCACAGGCCCTCCTGGCCGCGAAGTTCGGGGAGCATGCCTCCCGGCCTGGTCAATCGCGCCCGCGACAGAGCTAGCCGAGCCTCGCGGAACGGTGCTAGCGTTCAGCCTCCACTTGGAGGCGGTATTTAATGAAAATCGAGCATAAAGCGCTAGCATTTGCAGTCGGCCTGGGAGTGCTGATTCCGGCTTGTACGATCGTGACCGAGAAGCCCGCGGATAGCGCGCCGCCCGTCGCGGCGGCCGCGCCTGCAACTGCGACGGCCACCACGCCGATCGTCAATCCACCGCTGACCACCACCACCGCCACGGCGGCGGCAACCGACCAACCGCACCCGCCTAGCCTCAAGGCCCCACCCAAGCTCGTTCCCTCGACCGCAACGACTACGGCTGCCCCATGAGTACTGCGACCGAGATCATGAACACGGTCGGCGAACGGCTCGCCGCGAACAAGGAAGCCGCCAGCGCGATCGGCGCGATCTACAAGTTCGTGCTCGAAGGCGAAGGCGGCGGCACCTGGATCATGAATCTGAAGGGAAACGCGACGCTGACAGCAGGAGATGGCGCGTCCGATTGCACGTTGGCAATGTCCGCCGAAAACGGCGTGGCGTTGTTCGAAGGCAAGGTCAGCGGCGAGCAACTCTTCTTCGGCAATCAGTTGCGCGTCGAAGGCGACATGAGCTTGGCCCTGCGCCTGCAGAGCTTGCTGGCAATCGTGCGTTGATTCATGCCGGGTGGACGGAAGAATCCGGATCTGGCGGGGACCTGGCCGCTCTTCGATGAAGACAGGCCCCAGGCTTTCCCAGCCGATCCGCGACACTCCCTGAGTGATTCTCGGCCGGCGGAGTCTGAACTCAGCGCGCTCGACGAACGGGATGAGTTCACTGATTCCTCGGCTGCGACCGCAGCGAAGGTGGCTCGCCGCGCGCGCGAGTCCTTGCCGCCGCTAGCGCCGGAATGGATGCGCGCGGCGCGCGCGCTGGCTGATTGGCTCGAAGCGCGCATCCAAAGCGGCGGCATCGATGCCGTCGACCAGGCCGCGGTTGCGCGTACTTGGGCGGCGTGGTCGATGAGTGGCACGAGCGACGCGCACATCTTGCGCGTCGCTCACCTCGTCGGGCGCGCCCACAGCGCGATCCGCGATACGTCGCGCCAGAGCCAACAACTTCAGGCCGCGTATCAGGCGTGCGCGGGCGTTCTGCACAGCAGCATGCCAACCAGCATCCGTGAGCGGATGCCGTTCGAGCGCGTGCTGTTCGTCGTGCGCAAGCTGCACGACGAAGCCGATCACTGGGCGGCCATCGTGGACGGCACCGGCGAACTCCTGGGCTGGAAAGACTATGGTCGCATGCACGCCGCCGCGATCATTCGTGCCGTCATCGAGCGAGACCGCTGAATGTCCGTGCGCTCTGACACAGGTCCCGTCGCGTTCTTCGGTACGCCCGGTTCATGGACGCACCAAGCCGCGCGAACGTTCTTCGGCCCGAGCGACCACTACCTCGAAAGCGCGACTATTTCGCACGTTTTTGAAGCGGTGAGCTCGGGGGCGGCGAGCTACGGCGTGGTGCCGATCGAAAACTCGACCGAAGGCGGCGTGAATCAAACCGTCGATCAGCTGCTGACTCACGAGCTTCGCATTCAGGGCGAAATCGTGCTCGAGATCGCACAGTGTCTCCTCGGGCGTGGGCGGGAGCTGGCCGGCATCACCCGCGTCGCGTCCCACCCGCAGGGTTTGGCACAGTGTCGTCGTTGGCTTGCCGAGCACCTCCCTCACGCAAAGCAAGTCGCGTCCGCCTCGACGGCCAGCGCAGCCGTTGATGCTGCGCTGGATCCGAGCCTTGCCGTCATCTCCAGTGCGCTCGCCGGGGAGATCAACGGCCTCCACCTCATTTGCACCGACATTCAAGACAGCGCGGAGAACGCGACGCGCTTCTTGGTACTCGGCCGCGAGGCGCCCGCGAGCACCGGCCACGACAAGACGACCTTGGTGTTCTCGACCGCGCACAGCCGCGGCGCGCTCCGCCAAGTGCTAGAGATCTTCGATCGCGCGGAACTCAACCTGACCCGCATCGAATCGCGCCCGGCGCCCGGTCGCCGCTGGGAGT
>JBDTJC010000467.1:0-4367 GCA_039936055.1 Polyangiaceae bacterium
CGTTCAGGTACGTGAGTGGATCGAAACCGTGGTTCTTGCTCGAGACGTACACGTTGTTCACGTCCAGCAAGAGCGCGCAGTCCGCGCCCTCCGCGAGGCGCGCCAGGAACTCCCATTCCGGCATCGAATCACTCGCAAATTCGGCGTAGCTGCTGGGGTTTTCGAGCGCCAACGGGGACCCCAAAAAATCCTGAACCGCACGCACGCGCGAAATGACGTGGGCCAAAGCCTCTTCCGTGTACGGCATGGGCAGCAAATCATGCGTGTTCTTGCCGGCAACCCCGGTCCAACACAAATGGTCGGAAACCCAACGCGCCTTCACGCGATCCCGCAAGGCGCGCACCTCGCCTAAATACTCGCGATCCAACGGATCAGTCGAACCAATCGACATCGACACGCCGTGCATCACCACCGGATAAGCGTCCGCGATCTGCTCGAGGAAATCCAAAGGGCGCCCCTGCGTCCTGAGATAATTCTCAGTGATGATCTCGAACCAATCTACAGCCGGCTTCTCCCCTATAATCGCGGAGTAGTGCGTCGTCCGTAGGCCCAGGCCGATGCCGAGGTTGGGTAGATTGAATTTGTTCGCCATGTCTGACTCGCGCAAAGGCCCTGCGCGCCTGCTCCCTCTTCGAGAGACGCCATGCGCAGCCCGCTCCCTTCGAGAGACGCCGTGCGCAGCCCGCTCCCTCTTCGAGAGACACCATGCGCAGCCCGCTCCCTCCTCGAGAGACGCCATGCGCAGCCTGCCCGGAACTAAAACGACCTAGCAGTCTTGGAAGACCAGATCACAATCTGCGAATGAAGACACGCACACGAGAGCCGGCGGAACCGGAGGCCTGCTGTTTCAACCGAAAGCGATAGTCGCAAGGCAGTATGCCCGATCCCAACGGTTGAAAAAATCTCTGCTGCGCTGGCGGGAGGCCCGCCAGCGCAGCCCGCTTCACCTCAGCCCTTGCAGCCGCCCTGACCCTTGCAATCATTCTGGCCCTTACAGGCGTTCTTGTCGGTCTTGCAATTGCCCTTGCCCTTGCAGTCGTTCTTGCCCTTGCAGTCGTGCTTGGCGCCAGCGGCGTCAGCAGCACCGTCGGCGGCAGCCGCCGGTGCATCGGCAGCGGGAGCCGCCGGAGTAGCCGAAGCGGGGGATTCCGCGGGAGGCGTGGAACCGCCACAGGCGACGGCGCCCGCCATGATGCCAGTAACCGCAGCAGCCATCAGAGTGTTGGTCAGATTCATTGCTATTACCTTCGTGAAAGTTAGCTAAACAACGTGCGTTGTTGCGCACGATGGTGTCTTAGTCCGTGGCGTTTCACGGCCATGTTCTTTGAGCGGCACGCAGAGTCGCGCCGCTCACGCTCCCGGTCAACTTCTCAACCTGGAATCTGTGGCCTGAAATCCGCTCAGCCGGGACTCGGAGTGGAGACCGGGGCCGTGATGGAAGCGCGGATTCTCGCAAGGGGAGCCGAGTCGTCGAAGACGACGGAGTCACCCTGTGCGTGCACGCCGAGACGCGCAAACAGGTTAGACAAGTCGACATTTCCGGGCTTTTGGGCGAGCTCATCATAGAGCTGCTGCATGACAGTTGTACCTGTGGCGCGCGTGCCGGCATCCAGCACCTGCTGAATGTCCCAAAACGCAGCGTCTGTTGCTCCGGTTTTGCCAATCGCGAGCAGTACGTCGTCTAAGGAATGTCGGTTACCGGTCTTCTCCCTCAAAGTAACATCGACCACTAAACAGAACAGAGCGCCGCCCCAATACGTTCGGCCCCAGGTCCGAGTGTGCTCCAGCCCCTGATCCCCTGCCTCGGGTAAACCCTGCGGAAGACCGTCGATCAAGTCGCGCCAGAACTTCTCTTTACTGATGATGCCCACGCGCACCCGCGCAACCGGCTCAAGGTACGTGGCGAGGCCCTCGCTGAGCCAAGCGTGATCGCGGCCGATGTCCGGGAAGTTCGCGTGGAAGAGCTCGTGCGTGACGACCCAATCATCACGGGTGGTGCTCGGATTCACCAGGTCCGAAGCGCGCACCAGCACTGCCGGGCCGCCGCCGCCCAGCGTTTCCCCACGCGTGTTCCTGCCCGAGCCCTTCAGCAACAAAACGAGCGTGTGGCGGGCTGGCAGATGGCCCTGATAGTAACTCGCGACCGCGCCCGCGGAGGTGGCGATCCAAGTGCGCGCTTGCTCTTCCGTGAGCCCGAGGTGATCCGGAGCGATGCCGAGCAGCACGGTGGTGTCACCCGCGGGGACCTCGGCGACCTGCAGCGCGCCAAAAGCGGAGAAGCCCGCGTCATCCAGAGTGGGGGTGGAGGCGCGGTACGTGTTGGGGCGGTCCCTCACGGGCTGAAACGCGCTCAGAAAATGGCCGTTCGGCCCTGGCTCGACGTGGAGTTCGAACTCCGCCTGCTTGTTCGTGGCGCGCGGATGTAAGAGCCACGTGGACGGCGGCGCGACGAACACTTGGCCCGAGGCGATCGCGGTATCGATGTCATTCAGGACTTGTGCGGCTTCGGCGAGGGCGAAGCGGTAGCGCACGCTACAGCCTGCTGTGCA
Organism: Polyangiaceae bacterium; assembly: GCA_039936055.1. Taxonomy (GTDB): domain Bacteria; phylum Myxococcota_A; class Polyangia; order Polyangiales; family Polyangiaceae; genus PMG-095. The sequence continues at coordinate 2,550 of JBDTJC010000467.1, forward strand.
CGGAACCAGCCACACTGTGTCGCGCTGAGTGGCGGCGGTCCAAGAGGCGCCTTCGGCGTATTCAACCTTGCTGAAGAAGCGCGCGGCTGAGTCGTCAGCGGAGAATTCGCGTTCTGGGGTGGCGTTGAAGCTGGCCGCGACGGCGAGCTCACGTGTGCCATCGAAGTTCACCTCATAGCGCCAAGAAATGCCCGAGGAACCCAGCTGTGGCGTTGCTGCGGCCTGCGCAGGAAGCCGCGCGGGCGCCGTGGCGGCGGGTGACGACCTTGATTTCGTGCAGCCGACGCTGACCAGACAGCCCGCGAGCCCAGTCAGCACGCCAAAAGCGAGTGGACCTCGAGCGCTGCGGAGTGCGACACTGCGCTCCAGCACATGTTGAAAGACCTTGTGACCCAGGCACGCACTCAGGCGCTGGCGCTGCTCGAGCGCGCTCGGTGGCTCGCGCCGCTCGTCGGGCGCTTGGCTGTCGGACTTTTGTTCTTGTCCACCGGTTGGGGAAAAGCCCACAGCCTGGACAAGGTGACGCAGTTCTTCAGCAACCTGCACATTCCTATGCCCGCCCTGAACGCAGTGGTGGTCGCTTACAGCGAACTCATTTGCGGTGGCTTGCTCGTGCTCGGCCTGTGCACCCGCCTCGCCACCATTCCGCTGATCGTGAGCATGATTGTGGCCATATTGACCGCAAAATTGGCCGGCATTCATAACGTGTTCGATCTCGTTGGCGCTGATGAGTTCACGTACCTGTGCGTGCTCATCATGCTAGCCCTGATCGGCCCCGGCAAGGTCTCCCTCGACCGCGTCATCGCCCGCGGCATGGGTTGGTCTTCGCGCGACTGACGTAGACGGACGTCTGTAGCAAGCGCGCCACGCGCGGCCCCGTATTCAGATGAAAAACGACGTTGGAATTCCAACGTCGTTTTCGACTTTTAGTGCGCCATCTCGACGCGCCTCACTCCGCCGTGGCGTCCAACTCTAGCGTCCAAGTGCTCAGGGCAGAAACCCCATGCTTACAGAGGCTCCTCACCGGTCAAGGGCAGGTAATTCAGTGAAACAAGTAGAGCAGCTCTTTCTCGATCAGTGCAAGCGTGGAGCCTTCCCCGGCGGGCAGCTCGTCGTGCAACGGGGGAGCGAGCGGCTGCTCGACATCGCAACCGGCATTGCCTCGGGGCATCGGGGCGAGGAAAGTAAGCGAGTCCCTGTGACGCCCGAGACGCGCTTTCAAGTGATGTCCGCGTCGAAGGCGGTGCTCGCGCGTTGCGTGGCGCTACTCGAGGCGCGCGGCAAGCTCGATGTCAACGCGAGCGTGAGCCGCTACATCCCGGAATTCTGTGCACCCAACGTCACCCTGCTGGACGTGCTCACGCATCGCTCGGGAGTGACGATGCCGCACCTCAGCGCGCACCCCGAGCTGTGGAGCGATTGGGGAAACATCGTTTCGGCCTTGCGCGACGAGCCACCGGCATTCCACTGCGGAACCCTCGCTTATCAGCCGATTGCCTTCGGTTGGATCCTGAGCGAAGTGCTGCAACGAGTGACGGGTGAGACGCTGTCTGATTTTAGTCGCCGTGAGCTCGATCCGGGGCTCGAGTGGCTCACGAAGCGGGATGGGGAGCGGTTGCTCGGTAGGGGGATCGGGCGAGATCTTGGGATCGGGTTCGGAGGGACACAAATTCGCAGGGGCAAGTGGGATGGGGTTGGGGGGCAGTCTTGATCCATAGAAGGGGCAGCGCGCGAGCGCGGCCCCGGCTCGGCCTTGCCCGACGCGCTACGTGATACCCGAAGGGGTGAAGCCGCTGCCGAGCCCCCTCCCGCTCCCGC